>JALXEI010000268.1 GCA_027069645.1 Hyphomicrobiales bacterium | reverse complement strand
ACGGTCAATGCTGATGCCGCGCTGGTCATTGCCAATGATATAGCCATAAACCTCACCATCCCCGTCACGACGCCACATGAAGCGGGTCGAAAAACCGTTCTTTCCCGTTACCTTTTTGCCGCCCGATGGCCCCATGCCGCCAAACAGACCCGGCAACTTGCCGCCTTTGACAAAATCATAGTTCTTTGGAAACCACACGGAATAAGTGAGACAGGCGCGGCTCGTCCCCTTTGGCAAACCCGGTATCCACATATAGCCTGCCCCACCGCGAGGCGCATATTTGTTGCCTGGATTGATGGAACCTTTGGGAAGGGTCACTTGCAGAACGTATGGGCTCTCTCCGCCCATGCCCCTGACCAGCTTCAAATGATCAGACAGGCCCCAGTATCGTCGACCGGAAACAGATTTGATATAGGAGCGCAGCAGTGAAGGATCGGCCAATATCTTCTCGGCCTGCTTACTGGAAAAAAGCACTGCGCCGGGCTCGTAACGCTCCGTACAGAGCTGCAAATCCGCTTCATTTTCCAAGGCCAAATCTGAACTTTGGACCGACACATTCCGGATCATGAGCAAAAAAGATACTGACAAAAAGAGCACACACAACCAGACGGCCTTCCAGGCTCTGCCTGATAACTTCCTGCCGCTGAACACAACAGCCATGATTCTTTCCAATTCCTGCTCTCGCAACATCCAAAAATGTCGTCAGCCCCCGTTAGGCCGAACGCCCGAGAACAGATGCCTGATGTTGCCAATTCTCATCGGTATTGCCATTCCAGTACAATCCCTCGACCATGCCCTTTATCGCGTCATAGTCCCTCAAGCCAACCAGATCGAAAACCGTCTGGCCGGCACGCCACGGCAAATCATCAAAATTTTCAACCGCCCGCTGCCGGGCAATGATGATCAGATCATTTTCCTGCACCAGTTGCCCGGCATCCTTGACCATCATGCGGGCCAGATGCGGCAGAGCCGACAGGGCAAAATTCTGGTTGTCGCCAATCAATCGCTCGGGAGCCAGAACCGGATCATAAATCTGAACCTCGCGCCCCTTGCCCAGCAATTGCTCGGCCAGCGCAACCATGGGCGACTCACGCAGATCATCCGTATCATCCTTGAAAGCCAGACCGATCAGGCCGATGCGCATTTTACCGGTCTTTAAAATATTGCCGGTGATCTGCTCGATCTGGCGCTGATTGGACAGATTGACATTTTCCAGCATGGGCAGGCTGATCGTATTGCGACGACACCATGAGGCAATGCCGCGCAAATCCTTGGGCAGACAGGAGCCGCCAAAGGGCATACCGGGCATCAGATATTTTGGTGAAATATTGAGCTTGGTATCCTTGCAAAAAATATCCATGACCTTGCGCGCATCAACACCAAACGCCTTGGCCACCTGACCGATTTCATTGCCGAACGTAACCTTGACGGCATGAAAACAATTGTCAGCATATTTGACCAGAGCTGCCGTCATGGGATCGGTCAAGATGTTTTCGTCGTCAATGTCGGGATACAGCCCTTCAGCCACCTTCGCTACCACTTCGTCCGTACAACCATAAACCGTTTTGGGTGGGTTGTAAAAATCATGAACCGCCTGCCCTTCGCGCAAAAATTCAGGATGCACACAATAGGCGGCTGGCTGCGTTCCGGCCAGTTCGCTTTCCAACAGGCCGATCAGGGAGCGATGAATATCGGGCAGAGCCGTGGAACGTACAAAAACCGGAATACAGCGCCCGCTCTTGCGTCTGACAGAAGCGATACTCTTGATGACCTGATCCAGATAGGTCGTGTTGACAGCGCCATTGGCCAGAGAGGGCGTTCCGACACAAACGAAAATGGCATCGCTTTCTCCAATCGCCGCCCGCGCATCCATCGTCGCTGTCAATTGTCCGCTCCTGACGCCACCGGCAATCAGCTCAGGCACTTCGGGTTCCTCAATGGGACTCCTGCCCCTTGAAACCAGCGCCACCTTGTCCTTATTGACATCAACGCCAATGACCTTGTGCCCCATTTTCGACAGGCAGGCCATGCTGGTAACCCCGACATAGCCCAGCCCGAAAACGGAAATTACATAACTCATCAGGTGTCCCCACAAATACACATTCTATTATTGTGTTTTACAACTTGTGGGTTCTTGCACGGCTCTTTTTGATCCGTCAAGGGGGCATATGGACCATGATGAGAAAAAACGAACGCCCACCACTACAGCAGAATATCAATGGTCTTGTTTTTCAATCCTTTTTTCTTTTGCAAATACATTTGTCGATCGGCCCTCCTGATGATCTCGTCGGGACAGGCACCGGCTCTTATTTCGCTTGCACCGGCGGAAAAAGAAAGAATTTGCGCCCCAAATCCCCAGTTTTGGGCACTTTTGATCAGTGCAAGCGACAGTTCTCTGGCCTTTTCAAGCGCCTGTACTTGCGTCGTTTGTGACAGGATGATGCCGAACTCGTCGCCACCGATGCGGGCAAAATGGTCGCACTCGCGCAAACCAGCGGCAATGTGCTGCGCCAGCTTTTGCAGCACCTGATCGCCCTTTTCATGACCAAAACGGTCATTGATTTCCTTGAAGTGATCCAGGTCAATGAAAATGAAACTGCTGGCCACGCCGGTATGCGCAACATTTTCGATTTCCGCCTGAAGCGCCCTTTGCAGCCCCCGCCGGTTCAATATTCCCAGCAAGGCATCACGCTCGCACAATCCGGCAAGCCGTTGCACTTCTCGCACCAACAGCTCGTTTTGCGCCAGCAATTCTCCGGCCAAAGATTGCCAGTTGCAAGGGCCATCGGGATGGGTACTCATCCGGAACTTTTTCCCGTCCTCATCGAAAATACGCATAACACTCATTCCGTTCGTCTACGCCTGCACCACAAACCACACCGCCTTCAAAACCGCCCGACCCTAGCCGCTATTCGTAAATTTTTTCGTTCAATTTGCACGCTGGGTCAAAACTTTTCATCAAGAAGGAAAACAAGATGTAAATTTCCCGTATCCATTGTTAACTCGCACAAAAAACCTTCCACACAAAAGGGAAAAGGAAGAGGCAGCCAAGGTTCGCCCTGTTTTTGCCATAGCTCCGCCTTGATTCAATTTGATAGTTAAGCTGCTGGGAGGAACATTTGCAGGTTCTGACAACCAAACGGGTTGCAGAGCTGCTGAGCGAGCGGCGTGTGCTGGCCAAAGGCAAGCCATGCAGCAAATAGTTCAATGCTGTCGGATTCCATCTGGCTTCTCCGGCAGACCAGTTCACGAGGCCTTGTGCTGTCCAATGAAATTATGGCCCCGTTCCCCATCAGGTATATTGTATTTCATTCTGTTTTCTCTGTTCCTGCCCACTGGAAACGCTGTGGCGCGCAAGGTCAACATCACCAAAGACATGCCCTATGCCGACATTGTCGTGAAGGGCAAAACCTATCGCATTGAACGTATTCAGGATACCACTCACAAGCTGACCAACAGCTATGCCAAGACCTCGCGTCCGTGTCCGCCTTTTTGTATTCATCCCATTTCGGTGCAGCGCGGAGTGGAGACGGTTGGCGAAATCGAACTGATCCGCTTTTTGAAGGACAAGGTGGAAAAGGGCAAGGGGGTGCTGGTCGATGCCCGTATCCCCTCCTTTTTCAAAAAGGGTACCATTCCGGGAGCCGTCAACATCCCTTTTACGCTTTTGAGCAAGGGAAACAATGCCTATCTAGGGCGGATTTTGTCCATATTGGGAGCGATCAAAACACCCCGAAATGGCTGGGATTTCACTCAGGCCAGACAATTGATGCTGTTTTGCAATGGCCCATGGTGCGACCAGTCCCCCCGCGCCATAAGAGGACTGCTGGCCGCCGGGTTTCCGGCTCGCAAACT
>JALXEI010000267.1 GCA_027069645.1 Hyphomicrobiales bacterium | reverse complement strand
CGCCATCACAGCAGACAAAAATCGCTCCGGTGAAACGGGTCAATCTTTATGTTGTTTGGTATTACAGCTTTTCCGGTGTTTCGGGGCGAACAAAAAAAAGCACCCGGCGAACCGGGTGCCTGAAGTGCAGGCGTAAACGGATCAAATGTCATCGGCGGGCCATTCGGCGCTTCTCCGTACATTTGCGCACGCGGCGAAAAAACCGTTAACGTCCTGTTTTCACAATGTTTCTGCCAATACCGGCTCTGTCAGTCAAAACTGCAAACCCGGACCTGCAAGCCGCCACAGGGCGACGTTCCACAATAGCGGCACCATAAACAGTTCAGGTCGGGTCGCCAATTCCGTATATCCCCGATTTCACCTGGGGATTTCACCTACCCGGCTCAATATCAAATACCAGCTTCATCAGATCCTGAAGCGATCTTGCCTGTGTTTTATCCATGATTCTTGCCCGATGCACTTCCACCGTTTTGTCAGAGATCCCGAGGTGAGCAGCGATTTCCTTGTTGGTATTACCGGCAACAATCAGATCAAGCACTTCGCTTTCGCGCGATGTCAAAAGATTGAAACGCTCGTGACGGGCAGCCTTGCGCCGCCTGTTGGCAATGGCCAGCGCATTGGCTTTCATGGCCTTGTTGAGAAGATCAATCAGTTTTTGATCGTTGAAGGGCTTTTGTATGAAGTCCATTGCCCCGTCCTTCATAGCCCGCACGGCCATATCAATATCACCATGTGCGGTCATGATGATCACCGGCAGGTCGGGATTTTTTTCCTTCAAAACCTGCTGCAACTGCAAGCCGCTCATTCCGGGCATCCGCACATCAACCAGCAGGCAGCCTTTTGTGTCAGGGCCAAGATCTGCCAGAAATTCGTCAGCGCCGCCATAAAGCTTCACCGGCAGATTGACCGAGGTCAGCAAAAAGCGCACACTTTCGGAAAACGCGACATCATCATCGACCACATAAACGATCTGTTCCGCGACATCATCCACTGTTCCGGTCGTCCTCCGATGGTAAGGTAAAACAGAAATTCGAGCCCTGCTTGCCGGTTTCCCTGATCCACATCAGCCCGCCATGATCCTTGATGATCGAGCAACTGATCGACAGGCCCAGCCCCATCCCCTCCTGTTTGGTCGAGATAAAGGGATCAAACAGATTTTTCCTGATTTTTTCCGAAACACCGGTGCCGGTATCGCCGACACAAACCGTCAGTCGCCCCTCTTCATCACGCCCCGTGGTGATGGTAATCCGCCGATCATCCGGTTTGCCTTCCTCGATTGCGTCAATGGCATTTCTGACGAGGTTCAGCAACACCTGTTCAATCTGCACCGGATCAACCGCAACAAAGGAATGCGGTTCGGAAAGTTTCAGTTCAAGTCGCGTGTTACTGTTCCCGAGATCAAATGCCAGCAACTCACCCATGTCATTTATAATTTTATTGATATCCGTCCGCTCGCGTTTGTTCTTGTTGTCGCGCATTGAATCACGCAAACCACTGATGATTTGCGAGGCACGATTGGCCTGATCCGAGACCCGCTGAAGGATTTCAACCAGTTCGTCACTGTTTTGATCTCCCGCCCGCATTTTCCGAATGCACCCTCGCGCATAGTTGGTAATGGTGGCCAGCGGATGATTGAGTTCGTGAGCAATGCCCGAAGCCATTTCTCCCATCGAGTTCATCTCGCCTACCCGGCTCAGCTCCGCCTGACGCTGCCGGGCGATTTCCTCGGCGCGACGACGCTCCTTGATCTGATTGGCAAGCTCCCTGTTCGTCCGCGCCAGTTCTGCCGTTCTGTGCGCCACCACCTGTTCCGTACGGGCCGCCCACAGCAGAGAGATCAGCAACAGCATGGCCGCCATGATGATCCAGGCCTTGTAGCGATCAAAAAAAGTCGCCAGGGTCACTTCGCCAAGACCGGCATAGGGACCGATTTTCAAGGTCCGAAACAGGTGATTGACCGAACTGTAGTCAAGGGGAACGGTCCATCCTGCATAGCCGCCGATGCGCGCAGCCTCGCTGTCGTGAGACATGGAAAGCAAGGCAATCGCCACCATTTTGGACAGCCCCTTGTCCGTTCCTCTCAGTTTTATAAAAGGCCATTCGGGATAGACCCTTGTGGAGGAAAGATAGTTGAAACCGCGCCGTTTCCGGGGAGCAAGAATACGAAAATCGGACAGCTTGATCTTGCCCTCGGCGGCCATCGACTCGAGAACGCCGGTGCGCACATTGCCGGCATCAATCAACCCCCGTTTGACGGCACCGGGAATATAGTCCTGGGGGAAACCGACAAACAGCAATTTGGCAAAATCCCGATAGGGAATGATCCCCTGCTCCCGCATGCGATAACGCGCGGTCTGGAAACAAAAGGCCTGGGGTGCCACCGACATAAAGGTTTTGCCGCGCAGATCGGCAATCGTGCGAATGTCCTTGCGGTCGGCGCGCGTAAAAATAACCGAACCGGTGAGATTTTCCTGGGATGTGGGGCCACGTGAATTCATGGTTACCAGCCGGCTGCCACCATAACGGGCAACAAGCGTGATATAGTGGCCGGAATTGGTGATGGCAAAATCGATTTTTGCATCCCTGACCGCCTGATCCATTTCTTTCAGCGTCAGGGGAACAACATCGAAACGATAGCCGCTCACCGACCTTGTCAGATAATCTGCCGTTGGCTGCCAGTGCACCCGTGTTTGTTCCTTGCCGCGAAAGGCCAGAATACCTATTCTGACACTGACTGGCGCTTTCGAGTGAGGTGTTTCGGGCGCAGTCGTCACACTTGCAGCCGGTGTCGCAGGCTCTATGGCCCGGACAGAACCGGCAAGATAAACCGAAGCGGCCAGAAACGACAAAACAGGTAACAAAAATCGGCAAGACATGCGTTCTTCCAGTTTTCTGTCGCGAATATCAAATGCGCAACAGCGAGGACAGTCAAGCATTCTGACTTCCGAATACCCCGCAACAGGGGCCTGGTGGTCTACTCTTGCTGCCCGGATGTGCAATTCTATCGCAAATGCCCGATATCGGCAACCACCCCGCTCCGCCGCAAAAAGAGAGGGAAACAGCGGAGCGGGGATATGCGGCCTTGTCGCCGTACGAACCGGAGCTGATCAGCCGTCGCTGTCACCAACGGCACCCGGATAGTCGGCAACGCCGGGATTGTTGGAGACACCGAGCAATTTGGGATGATTGACCTTTTTGAGGTGCAGCACCATCTTGTCATCACGGTTTTTGACGATATAGTCACGGACAATATCCCAGATCATCCGCCCTTCCGGCGTGCGGTTGACCACGGCCCAGCCCGCCATCTTGTATTTTTTATCCGGATCAAGCTTTTCGCCATTGTCAAGGCGGGCATCGGTGATGCGTCTGTAAAGCTTTTGCGTCGGATCAATGGCAAAGTCGAGACCGCCAACACGCACCATATCACCGCCCGATTGCAGATAGGGGTCCGGATCAAGAAGATTGTCGGCCACCTGTTCCAGCACATTCAAAATCTGCTTGCCGGTCATTTCGCTGACATAGGTTTCACCGTAGGTCATGGAGGTCTGGCTCATGACATCATCAAAGGTAATCATGTGGCCCTTTGGAATGGTCGGTCCCCAGCGCACGCCGGCCGACATGGCCATGTCGGCCCCGTATTCCTCGCGCAGGGCATTGCAGATCACCTGATCCCAGGTGCCCATGAAATTGGATCGCCGATAGAGGGTTTCCCCGGCAATGGCCAGCTTTTCACTGCCGATTTCCCTGAATGTTTTGCCATTACGACGTTTGGAATTGGCGCGGTCCTTTGCGCGACTTTCCACCACCTTGTCATCATATTTCCTTTCGCCAAGCTGTTTCAGGAAAGCCACCATTTCCGGATCGGCGGGCAGACGGTTTTCAAACACGGGATGCATTTTGTAATGCACCTTTTTGATCCTGTCGCCCTCATAGGCAAAGTCCATCACTCCGACAAATTTCCCCGAACATCCGGCATTGGTGACATAGCAGGTGCCACCTTCGCTGTCTGTGACCGGCAGCGGTTCGGGAATGCCGTCATGGGTATGACCGCCAAATATCGCATCCATACCGGGAATTTCATGGGCCATCTTGATATCAACATCCATGCCGGAATGGGAAACCAGAACAACAGCATGGGGTTTGTGTTCGGCACGGATTTTCTTTACCAGATTGCGCATGTCGGGAATACGCAGGCCAAACGACCAGTCCGGGAAGAACTCGCGCGGATTGGCATTGGCGGTGCGCGGAAAGGCCTGACCGATGACCGCCACCTTGCGGCCATTGACCTCTTTCAGCACATAGGGCTGGAAAGCGTTGCCATTATCTTCGTCAAACAGACCGCGGCCACCCATTTTTTCCACCAGTTCGGGGTAGGTGTCACCCATCAGGCTTTCGTCCTTGACGCGCACATTCTGACCGATGAAGTCCCCCTTGAACAGCGCCACATTGGCCAGCACCTCGGCTTCGGGATATGTGAATTCCCAGTGACCGACCATGACATCCACCTTGAGGATGTTGCAGGCCTCCACCATGTCCACGCCTCTTGTCCACAGGCTGGTGCCCGAACCCTGCCAGGTATCGCCGCCGTCGAAGGTCAGCGTGTTTTCTATGCCGCCCGCTTCGGCCCGCAGGCGATCAAGCAGGGTCTTGATATGGGCAAAACCTCCCATGCGGCCATATTTTCGGGCGTTTTCCTCAAAGTCGAGATAGGTGTAGGCATAGGCTTCCGGGCTGTTATCCGACAGTCCCATTGCTTTCAGCAATTTGTGCCCCACAAGATGCGGGGCGCGGCCAAAGGCATCACCAATTCCCAGATTAACATTGGGTTCGCGAAAGTAGATCGGGTGCAACTGACCATGTGTGTCGGTGATATGAAGAAGCCGAAAATCACCCTTCATGGGGGTTTTGTAATAGTCGGCAAATGCATCTGCGGCTTGCGCCTTGCCAGCCAGTGATCCGTTCATCCACCAGGGAAATGTACTGCCAACAGCCCCGCTCGCTGCCATAAGTTGCAACAATCTGCGCCGGTTAATTCTGGCCATATCTCTGCTCGCATTTATACTGGATTTGTGGAAATATTTCCGTTGTTTCGGCAATCGGATGAATGCTTGTTTCCCTTTAGCCCCGCCATGATGCCGGAGATGGCATGTGCGGCTCGGGATGGACAGTGCCCGCCCTGCGGGCACTGTCCTGCGTCATATTTTCAAACCTTGCAGCTAGTTGCGCACGGCCGGGGTTTCAACGGGCAGGCCGTTCCCGCGCCATTTCACATACAGTTCGAGATTGTTATATTCATCCGAACCAAGACCATATGGTTTCGCCCGCACCTGTTTGTTGCAGCCCTTGAAGCGGCGATGCACGGAACCCGGCTTCTGCCATTTCAGCCGATAGGTCGGGAAACCGTTGATATGCCCCTGGGAAAGCACATTTGAGCGGATATGCTTGCCATAATATTTTTCATGACAGTGCGCACATGACATATCAAGCTGCCCGCGACGCTTGTAGTAAAAGGCCTTGCCTTTTTCCCAGAACGGCTTGTTCTCGGCTGTGATCCTGATATTCACCGGCATGCCTTTGGACTGGTTGTTGACGTAAACGGCCATTGCCAGAAGCTGTTTGCTCTTCCACTTCCATGGCTTGGCTTTCATCTGCTCTGTACGGCACAGATTGATACGCTGTTCAATATTAATAAGTTTTTTGCGCGGCGCATAATAGACAGGGTAGCGCGTTGCAACGCCCTTCATGCTTTTCGACGCATCATTGTGACAGCTCTGACAGGATTTTTTTGCATCTCCGTCCACTTTTGACCACAGGGCAGCCCCTTCCTCAAGCCAGAGATTGCCCGGATTGTCAAAATCATCATCCTGCAGGGCCTGCGTTTCCTTCTTGGCGAAGTGATAACCTGACCAGATTTCATCAAGACCAAATTCGGCTGCCGGTTTCACGGCTTCCGACTTGCCATCGGCCGCAAGCACCGCACTGGTCGAAAAGCCTGCCAGAAGCAGAACGCCGACCGTCAATTTTATCATTTTTTTCATCATCTTTATTCCGGATATTGGTGTCATTCTCGCTCTCCCTGTCCTATTTGAAGGTTTTCAAAAGGGACAGAATGTCTTCGACTTCCTGAGCCTTGAGAACGGTTTTGCCCTTGAATTTGCCCTTGATGCGGGTAAAGCCCGTATTGCGATAGAAGGAAGGCATGATTGTATCGGGAAAGACCTTGTGACTATCCACCAGCATCATACGCAGTTCGCCTTCCGTGTAACGTCCCGCAACGCCGTCGAGTGGCGGGCCGATCTCGCCCATATCTGCATATTTTTTCGGGTTATCCTTTGCCTTGGCGGCGAGACTGCTGATCATATGACAGGCAAAACAATTGCCTTTCTTCCGGTTTGCCATCAGATCCTCGCCCTTTTTGGGGTCCCCCGGCTTCCCGGTCAGTGACTTGTTGATGGCCTTGATGGCCGGTCCGTCGCTGATCTCGTATTTTACCAGCATCATCATCTTGTCCTTGTCACCTGCCAGTGCCGGCTGGATCATCAAACCCGCCAGTCCGACAAATGAGCAAAAGACAGTCGCTATTCCTGACAGTTTCATGCTTGTACCTTCCTCTCTCGTGAAGATCATCTGTTCTTGTTTTTATCGTTTATCCGGTAATCCCCGATATTCCCGGTCCCGAAACAGGGACGCGACAATATCGGTACCTTTCGCGGATCCATCGAGAATCATTCCTTCCCGTCCGCGACTCTCGCGTGCTAGGCCGCCTTGAGCGACTTTTTGGCCGTAATGACCTTGCCACCATCTTCCGTCCATTCGAACACCATATCGCCCGAACCCGGCACCTTGAAATCAAAAGCAAAATACGGGTTTGCCGATACGGACGGATGAAGGCTGGCGCTGAATACCAGCTTGCCGTTAAACGTGACTTTCAGCGCATTGATAATCTTGCGTGGAATCACCTTGCCGGTCTTTTTGTCCTTGCGCCGACCCGACTCCATTTTGTGACTGATCATCGACTTGATTTCGACAATCTCGCCGACTTTCGCCATTTTAGGCACTTTGATACGTGGTTTCGCCATATTTCTTTTCCCTTTGTTTTGATCAGCCGCCGCAGCCGCCGATGGTCACTTTTACGGTTGCCTTGCCCATATAGGCCTTGCCATCACTCATCTGCGCAACAACAACAACGTCCTGTGTTTTGGCCAGACGCATACGGCTCTTGACATAGGCCTTGCCGGACAGTGGTGTGAACTGAGCGTCGATAATCTGCGGACCGGGATTGCCGGTGGCATAAACATGTACAGATTTGACATAGTCACTCTCGCTCATCGGGCTGTCGACATGGATCTTGTAGGGAACCGTATTGCCGTTCTCGGCGATCTCGGGAAGATCGACCTTAACCTTGCCTTCTGCCGGTTTGGCATCGCCAATGGCTTCTTTCATGAAATCCTGCCACGCCTTGGCACTCGCCGGTGTGCTGCCCAGTGGCGCCAGGGCACCAAGAGCGGCGACAGCAGACGCTCCAAGGACGAAGCTGCGTCGATCGACGACTTTTAAGTGGAGTTTATCCGTCATTTGTTCCTCTGTTTCTCTGGAGATCCTGATCGGATTTGCGGTACCGGCATAAAACATACCAGCCCCCTGCTGACAGGTTTGCCGCAAATACATCCGGACCTGGTCCGTTTTCACTTGAACGTGACGATTGTATCTCAGCCTTTCAAAACATCAAGGGTGTTGCCACCTGAAAAAGATGCATGTGATCCGGGCTGAACCGGACATTTTGCGAAAGGAACCATCATCATCCGCCACTGGCCGAACGATAACGCAAATTTCGTCGGATTAAAATAAGGTCATATCGTGATCGGTATAGGGGAAATCCCGTAGTCGGAAAAACGGGGTCCGGAACCGCCCTCTCCCGATCTTTTGTTTTTCTGTGACCCAGGTAGCAGCACCATGCCGTTTACAGGTATAGAAAAAACGACCACACGGGCTGGAAATATTGCAACAGAAACCCGAATCCGTTCCGGTATTGCAACTTGCCGGTCGGCACCAGCACACTGAACAAAAGCCGGTGCTCCACGGTGACGATTTCCACGTGAACAGACGGACTGCTCTGATATCCCGGCCCTTTTGGGGGTATCGCCAGAAAGAGCAGAAAACAGATTTGAATGAAAAAAGGAAACTGTCCCATGCAAGGCACAACAAGGCGTTTTTCCACAATATTTGCCCTGATGATGATCATTCTGCCGCTTTCCCACGCCCCTTTGCAGGCGCGGACCAGTGTTGAAGATCAGCGAAAAGGCCTCATGACAATGGCACCGGTGCTTTCAAAGGTCACCCCGGCCGTTGTCAATATTGCTGTCGAAAGTCATCAGCCTGCGCGAGACAATCCGCTGATGATGGATCCCTTTTTCAGGCGCTTTTTCGACTTTGACATGCCGCAGCCCGGTCCACAACGTCAGCGCCGGACAATGGCTGCCGGTTCCGGTGTCATCATTGATGCCGACAAGGGCTATGTCCTGACCAATCATCACGTCGCCAAAAACGCCGACACCATCCGCGTCACCCTCAAGGACGGTCGCACCTTCAGGGCCAAACTGATCGGTTCGGATCCTGGAACCGATGTCGCGCTGTTGCAAATCAATGCCAAAAACCTGACCGCCGTGCCCGCCGGCGATTCCGATAGCGTGCGTGTCGGTGATTTTGTCATGGCCATCGGCAACCCGTTCGGCCTTGGTCAAACCGTTACATCAGGCATTGTCAGCGCCCTTGGCCGCTCGATGGTCGGTGCGGAAAAATATGAAGACTTCATTCAGACAGACGCCTCGATCAATCCGGGCAATTCAGGGGGGGCCCTCGTCAATTCAAAAGGCGAACTGATCGGCATCAACACGGCCATCATCGCTCCGGGCGGTGGCAATGTCGGGATCGGCTTTGCCGTACCGGTCAATATGGTCAGGGCCATCATGAACCAGTTGCTTGAATTTGGCGAGGTCCGCCGGGGCCGGATCGGCGTTGTGATCCAGACCCTCACACCGGACATGGCAGCGGTCCTTGGTCTTGGCGCACAGCGTGGTGCTGTTATCTCCCGCGTTGAAAAAGGCGCGCCCGCCGAAAAGGCCGGACTGAAGGCCGGTGATGTCATCACAGCCATCAATGGCCGCCCCGTGAAGGATTCCAATGATGTGCGCAATCGCATCGGCCTGATGGTCAGGGGGACCAGGGTCAGGCTGTCGATCATCCGCAACGGCCAAAAACAGATGATCGCTGTCAAAATCGGCAAGAGTGTCGCCGGCTCCCTTGCAGCAGGGAACATCATTCCGCAACTTGAAGGGGCGACCCTTGCGCCCGTATCATCCGACGATCCGGCTCATGGTCAGGTCGCCGGCGTGCTCGTAGAAAGTATCGAAACCGGCAGTCCTGCGGCTCGTACAGGACTTCGCGCCGGGGATATCATAACGGCACTCAACCGCCGCCCTGTCTCCTCAATCGAGGAACTGAAACAGGCCGCCGCGGCCAGTCGCAACGGCGCCATTGCCCTCAATATATGGCGAAATGGCAGCGAACTGTTCATTTTCGCACGCTGATCCACCTCGCCCCCCTGTTCGTTCCTGCCGTTTTCATATGACAGAACGAACAGGGGACCGGCAGATTAACCGGAGTTTGGTTATGAAAAAAAATATCTTTTTATCAAAAGAGCAAAGCAGGGCCTGGGAACGATGGAAGCTCCTTGGTCTCTATGACAAGTTTGAACAACTGGTCGTTCTGGTTCTGACCTTTCTCATTGCCCTCACAGTATTGCTGTCGATCTGGAATCTCGGCATCACTGTTATCGGCAACACTTTCCGGCATGGCATGTCCCTTGACATTACCGACGGGCATGTTTTCCGCAAGGTGTTCGGCATGATTTTTACTGTCATTATAGCTCTTGAATTCAAGCGTTCACTGCTGGTGACCATCGAGCACCGTTTTTCCCTCATTCAGGTCAGAACCGTCATTCTGATCGCTATACTGGCCATCGTCCGCAAGTTCATCATTCTGGATTTTACCGCGGTAAAAGCAGACAAGCTTCTGGCACTTGCTGCCGCGATCCTGGCCATTGGTATTGTTTACTGGCTCGTTTGTGACACCTCGGAAAAGAACAGAAAATATCTGCAACGAAAGAACAGACAGTCCCCGCTTCCCGACAAACAGGAAAAAAAGGAGAGATAATATGAATATTACCGTCAACAATGAAATCATAGAAACGGATGATGAAGGTTTTTTGTGCAATCCGGAAGACTGGAACGAGGAGGTTATGGAAGCGCTGATTGCCGAACACGAGAAGGCAGGTCACAAGCCGGTCGGCACGCTGGGACGAGCCATGATCCTCTATTTTCGTGACTATTATGACGACCACATGCGTCATCCCACAATGCGTGAAATGGTTCTCTTTCACGCAAGGAAGAACAATCTTGAATTCCGGCAGGCCGAAAAGCTGCGTGACCTTTTGTATGAACTTTTCCCGCATGGTCCGGTTCCGATGCTGGCAAAACTTGCCGGACTGCCCCGCACACCTGTTGCGAGAGAACTGGAGGGTTGAACATGGAACAGAACATTGCAATTATCGGATTTGACGAGAGCTTTATCCGGCGTTTTCGCAAGGCCACACTTGTCACCGGAATCATACTTTCTCTGCTGGGCCTTGCAGGACTGCTGGGACCGCAATTTGCCTCGCTGGTGGTGGTGCTGTTTTCTGGCTGGCTGCTGGTGATGGCCGGCATTGTCTCCCTCTATCTGATCTGGCTCAGTCGCTGGCGTTCACCGGTCATCTGGGTCAAACCGGTTCTGCTGCTTGTGACCGGCGCCCTGTTCCTGTTCAACCCGAAAATCGGCATCGCCACACTTGCCCTGTTACTGACCTTTTATCTGCTCCTTGACGCCATTGCCAATCTCGGTTTTGCCCATGAATATCATCCGCTGCGGGGCTGGGGCTGGCCGGTCTTTAACGGGTTGGTCTCGCTGGGGCTGGCCATTCTGCTGCTGACCGGCTGGCCGCAGACTTCGGCTCTGCTGCTGGGGATTTATATCGGTGTTTCGCTGTTGGTCGACGGCCTCGTTCTGGTCTTCATGAGCCTCTCAATCCGGGCAGAATGAACCGGCCACGCCGGCAGAGCAAAAAGGCTTGACGAACCGGTTGTTGACAGGAACAATCGGCCAGCCATCCGACCCTGTCTTCCGCCGGTTCACACAGGAAAAATTTCCCTATGGAATACAAAGACTATTACAAGGTGCTGGGAGTCGAAAAGGACGCCACCCAGGATGACATCAAAAAGGCTTTTCGCAAGCTGGCGCGCAAATATCACCCCGATATCAACACCGGGGAAGATGCAGAAGAAAAATTCAAGGCCATCAGCGAAGCCAACGAGGTGCTTGGTGATCCGGAAAAAAGAGCTGCCTATGATCAACTGGGGTCTTCCTGGCAGCAGGGCGAGGATTTCCGGCCGCCGCCCGGCTGGGATGCCGGATTTGAATATTCGGGCGGCTTTTCCTCTGCACATGGCGGAACCGGAGAGGGAGCCTCGTCCTATTCGGACTTTTTCGAGGACCTGTTTGGCAAGAATGATCGCACTCGCCGAACGCAGTTTCATGCCCGGGGACAGGATCATCATGCCACCATTCTGATCGACCTTGAGGATGCCTTTACCGGCGCTGAACGGGCAATACAACTCTCTGTGCCAAAGGTCACGGATGACGGGCACGTGATCACCGAAAAGCGAACCCTCAATGTCAAAATTCCCAAAGGCATAAGGGCGGGCCAGCATATCCGCCTCAAGGGCCAGGGCACACCCGGACTTGGCGAGGGTGAACCGGGAGATCTCTATCTCGAAATCGCCTTCAGGCCCCACCCTATCTATCGACCGGAAGGACGCGACCTCTACCTCGATCTGCCCGTCACCCCCTGGGAAGCCGCTCTCGGAGCCAAAGTCAAGGTGCCAACGCCCGCGGGAACCGTGGACCTGACAATTCCGGAAAACGCCTCGGGCGGGCAAAAAATGCGATTGAAAGGTCGTGGTATTCCGGGAAAAACGCCCGGCGATCTTTATGCCGTTCTGCAAATCGCGCTGCCACCGGCAAAAGATCCAAAGGCCCGAAAACTATATAAAGACATGGCGCAGGAGCTGGATTTCAACCCCCGTTCCTGGCCTGGCGTATAAGACAGGGAAAAACAGTTATGGCAAAACACCGTCACGACAAGGCCGCTGGCGACCTGGTAACGAGAACCCCCGAACTGACACTTGCTGACCTGTGCAGGCGCTGCGAACTGTCGGAACGGCACATTCTCTCCTATGTCAGCGAAGGCATTATTGAGCCGCAGGGGAAAAACAGTGGCGAATGGCGTTTTTCCCGCACACATCTGATCGAGATCCGCCGGGCCCGCCGACTTGAACGTGACCTCGGGCTCAATGCCGCCGGGGCAGCCCTTGCTCTTGAACTGATGGACCGCATCAGAAAGCTGGAAAAACGACTTGAATTCTATGAAAAAAACCCGAAAACCCGGGTCACAGACTTATAAAAACATCCAAAATCAGTTTACGAGTTTACAGCCTAATCCCCGCTCCAGGGACCGGAAAGAATCTCCTGCTCTACCCGCCG
>JALXEI010000266.1 GCA_027069645.1 Hyphomicrobiales bacterium | reverse complement strand
GGTAAGAACAGCCGTTGAAGTACCGGCAAACGGCAGAATGTGCTTTTCGGGACCGCTTTGCGCGGTATCGCTCATGGCAGGCCTCCGGCGGGATGAATGATGCTGATCTTTTTCATGCCAGAATATGGAAAGGTTCAAAAGGGGCAATTTCCTCCGGAGTTGGCAGATATCGTATTTTTCCAGGACGTTACAACAAAAAGGATCGGTTTTCCGGATTATTCCATGCGGACGGGCAGATGATCATTGTCGATATAGTCCGAAAAACGGGTGAATTCGCCGGTAAACTGAAGCTTTACCGTGCCCACCGGGCCGTGACGCTGCTTGGCGACAATAACTTCGGCTATGCCCATCGTCCGGTCCATTTCATCCTGCCATGCCAGATGTTCCGGTGTCCCTTCGCGCGGTTCACTGCGCGCGACATAATATTCCTCGCGGTAAACAAACAGCACAACGTCTGCATCCTGCTCAATCGATCCGGATTCACGCAAATCGGAGAGTTGCGGCCGCTTGTCGTCGCGCTGTTCTACCTGCCTTGACAACTGGGAAAGGGCTATGATGGGGACCGAAAGCTCCTTTGCAAGGGCTTTAAGGCCGGTTGTAATCTCGGTAATTTCCTGCACACGATTGGCCTGGCTGTTTCCCGAGCCCGTCAGCAGTTGCAGATAGTCGACTATTATAACACCCAGATTATGCTGGCGTTTCAATCTCCGGGCCCTTGCCGCGAGTTGCGCGATGGAGATCCCGCCGGTTGGATCGATAAAGAACGGGATCTCTTGCAGTTCCTGCGAGACTCTCACCAGTTCCCTGAAATCGTCATCGGTGATCATGCCGCGGCGGATCTTCTCGGAAGGGACCTGGGCCTGCTCGGAAACGATACGCGTGGCCAGTTGCTCCGAAGACATTTCGAGGGAATAAAACCCGACGCAGGCGCCTTCCTGCACCTCGGCCCCCTGTGACTGGATGTGTGCTTTGGCAATATTGAAAGCGATATTGGTCGCAAGGGCCGTTTTACCCATACTCGGGCGACCGGCCAGAACGATAAGGTCAGATCCCTGCAAGCCGCCCATCTGGCGATCGAGATCTTTCAAACCTGTTGATATGCCCGACAGCCCACCACCACGGCGATAGGCCGCATCAGCCATTTCGATACAGCCACGCAACGCCGAGGCGAAACTCTCGAACCCCTGTCCATACTTGCCTGTTTCGGCCAGTTTGTAGAGCTTCTGTTCCGCTTCTTCAATCTGCAATGAAGGAGGCTCTTCAACGGAAGATTCATAGGCCGTATTGACCATCTCCTCACCAATAATGATGAGCATGCGACGTTGCGCCAGGTCATAGATCGTCTGCCCGTATTCGCGGGCATTGATGATCGTGGTTGCACTGGCGGCCAGCCTTCCCAGATATTGCGGAACCGTCAGATTTTCATCAATAGGTTCTTCGTGATCGAAAAAGGTTTTGAGCGTGATCGGCGTTGCCGGTTTGTTGTTTTGAATGAGCCGGGTGGCAACCTGGTAGATACGGCCGTGCAGCGGTTCAAAGAAGTGTTCAACCTCAAGAAAGGAGGAAACACGGTCATGAGCTTCGTTGTTGACCAGTATGGCCCCGAGCAGGGCCTGTTCGGCTTCAATGTTGTGAGGCGCCATGCGAAAGGGCGTGGCGTTGTCATCACCATCCGGGGTTGTCGGAGGGGTGATATTCCGGAGTGTTGTCTGTGTCATGGAGGAGAGCATGAAACGATTCGCGCTTTTCAACAAAAGCTCTGTTTCACAAATGAACGTCTTTGCCCGCAATTCACATCCAGACTGTGTACGAATCGGATCAACCGGGTATGGCATGCATCGCGGACTTGACACTGATCAAATCACAACACGGTCCAAAACCGTTTATGAGTCTGTGACCCGGGGAGCCAGTCCGTGGCTCTGGCCCCTCTCCCGAAGAAGAGGGGCCGTTGACGTTCATGTGGCGCGGTTGTGAACCGGCGGAAATGTATAGTTTAATCCGGATTTTTCCCGTTATCTTCCGGGCTTTCGGTTTCCTCGTCCGGCGAATCACCTTCTCCGGTTTCATTTTCTCCGTCACGATCAGTTAATTCGGCCTCCGCCTGTTCAGCAAGTTCTTCGGCCTCAAAGATTTCTTCGGTGCCGATGGCCTGCTGTTCTTCTTCATCATCGTGATCATCGGCAGTAACATCTTCGCCGCGTTCCTGGCGCTGTGCTTCTTCTTCTGTTCGTGCCACATTTATGGTTACCGCGACATCAACCTCCGGGTGAAGCGCCAGACGAACTTCATGGAGGCCGAGCAATTTGATCGGTCGATCCAGCATGACCTGATTTCGTTCAATGGAAAAACCGGTTTGCGTGATGACTTCGGCGATATCTCTGGTTGCAACCGAGCCATACAACTGACCGGTATCTCCCGCCTGTCGAATGACGACAAAAAACTTGCCATCAATTTTTTCAGCTATACTGTCCGCATCTTTTTTGAGTTCCAGATTGCGCGCTTCGAGTTGTACGCGCTGGGCTTCAAAAATCTGCCGATTGGCCTTGTTGGCGCGAAGCGCCTTGCCCTGGGGCAAGAGATAGTTACGCGCATAACCTGGCTTGACCGTGACTTCGTCACCCATTTGGCCAAGGCGTTTTATACGTTCGAGCAATATTACTTTCATTTTTTGTCTCCATGACTGGTTTCGATATTCATTCCAGGGGGTGATTTTTCAGGACCTGTTCTGTCCTGTTATTGTTCTCGGGCGGGTGGATCCTTGACGCGATTTCGCAGGTGGACAAAGGGCTCAACAACCCCGAGCAAGACCATCACCAG
Source organism: Hyphomicrobiales bacterium (assembly GCA_027069645.1). Classification (GTDB taxonomy): domain Bacteria; phylum Pseudomonadota; class Alphaproteobacteria; order Rhizobiales; family JAKIUO01; genus JAKIUO01. Next base: position 9,861 of record JALXEI010000266.1, on the reverse strand, counting down.
GGACCCCCATCCGATGAATAAAACCGCTACATATGTCGCAAACAGAAAAAGTCCGCGCACGGGCCAGGGGCGGGATACAGAATGGACAACAGCCAGTCCAAGCAACAAAAAGGCGAGCATCAATGCGCCCGCAAAGGCGGAGAGAAGCAAACCTGCAAGGCCTGGCAGAATAACGGCAAGAACCAGCAGAACGAGCAGGATAAAAGAAGTGATTTGCGGAAATTCAATGCGGCTCAGGTCAGGCCAGGGGCGGGGCAGCATATCCGATAGCCGAACGATATGAGCGGCAATCCACATATTGACAAGGGCAAACAGGCTCCACAGGACAGCCGTTGCGGCTGGCAGAACGGTTTGGACCAGATGTTTATACTGTTCGAGCTTTTCCGGTGACATTTTCCTGAAAAAGCCGGCCTCGTCGGCCTTGCTCATGAGCAGGTTAATTTCAGAACCGATTTTATCCAGATAGGAATCATATGATGTTCCCAGAGCCAGCACGGCCAGCGTCGCCAGAACACCGCCCAGCAAAGTAACCAGTAAAACAAGTCGGCCCACCGGATACCATTCCGGATTGAACGCCGCATCATCCTGATCGGGTTGACCGGTTTGGGAAGGGGCCGGGCGATAGAGGAACACAAAACGGGTAATAATGACCGAGGGGATAGCCAGAGAAACAGCATAGGCTATGGCAGGCATTTTACCCAGTCCGAAAAGAATGAGAAGAGTACCCGATATTGCGGCAATTGTTGCGGCGGGAACACCCCAGCCAAAACCCACGATAAAGCCGGGCAAGGGGGCCAGGTAAAATAACAGCAGACCGATTGTGGAACCTGTTGCCAGAGACAGGTAAAGCAGTGCTGCAACGCCACCTGCAACCACTCCGGCAACATAAGGATTTCTGATCATTTTCGCTGTCCCGCTTGCGGCGGTTAGAGATGCGAGGGGGGGAATGGTTCCCCTCCTTTCATCCCAACACTTTTTCGGTCAGGGTATCCCGTGCTTTGCAGTCAGGAAGCCCTGCGGTCTTTCAATCTAGCCAATCACATATGGCAGCAAACCAAGAAACCTGGCGCGCTTGATGGCTTTGGCCAGTTCACGCTGTTTCCTGGCGGAAACGGCTGTGATCCGACTGGGTACAATCTTGCCACGCTCTGATATATAGCGTTGCAACAATTTGACATCCTTATAGTCAATTGTAAGCCCGTTATCCCCCGAGAAAGGGCACGTTTTGCGCCGACGATGGAATGGACGGCGGACAGGCAACTGTTCGATTTTCATGATTGGTCTCTTCCCGAATTGCTTGTATCTGAACGAGGGGGACGGCGGTCTTCACGGGGACCGCCTCGCGAACCACCGTCTCGGCCTCCGCCACCGAAGCGCCCGCCACCACCGTGACGCGTTTTACGATCATCCCGGTCGGATTTGCGCATCATTACCGATGGGCCTTCTTCGTGTTTGTCAACCCGGATGGACATAAACCGGAGAACGTCATTGTTGAGAGTCATTTGACGTTCCATTTCCGCGAGTGCTGCATGAGGTGTATCCAGTTGCAGATACCCGTAGTGCGCCTTGCGGTTCTTTTTTATTCTGTAAGCGAGGTTTTTAAGGCCCCAGTATTCGGTGTTACGGACCTTGCCGCCGTTTTCTTTCAAAACGCCGGTAAAACTTTCGGTAAGTGCTTCCATTTGCTGTGCCGATATATCATGGCGCGCAATGAAAACATGCTCGTAAAGTGGCATGGATAATGAGCCTTTGGTTCTGTCGCCCCGACATTGAGCGGGACGGGATTCATCAGGTGACACGATTGTCGATCAGGATATGTCCGGCGCGGAGCCTCTCTGAGCAACTGCATCTCCTCGCTGGAGAAGGGCTCATTCATTCAGTTCCGAAAGAGTGAAAACACGGGAAAAACCGGCGGACAAATTCCTTAACGTACAGGAAATACCGGATCTTCCGTTCAGCCTTCAACCGGACCAATATCGTGAAGCGTGGTTTATAACGGAGGAAAGCTGGTGTTGGCAAGTAAAAATGATGCAGGACCCGCGTGTTCTCCAATGGCCCTGATACCGAATACCGTTGTGTCATGCGCATGTCTATATTCTTGACACGGCAAGCATATACGCTATCAGTGCGTGAAGTCCTGCAAAAGACGAAAAAATGAGGATATTAAAGTATGAATACGGCATTCACATTTCCGGGACAGGGAAGTCAGAAGGTTGGCATGGGCAAGGATCTGGCCGAGCAATATCCGGTTGCCAGAGCCGTCTTTGACGAGGTCGACGACGCTGTTGGCAAAAAACTGTCACAGATTATGTGGGAGGGGCCATCGGACGAACTGACCCTCACCGAGAATGCCCAACCCGCTCTGATGGCCGTATCAATGGCTGTGATGCGGGTTCTCGAACAGGACGGGCACTTCGACCTTGCTTCAGCTGCCCGATTTATTGCCGGTCACTCCCTTGGAGAATATTCGGCGCTGGCCGCAGGAGGCGCTATCAGCCTTGCTGATACTGCAAGATTGTTGCAGATCAGGGGGCGCGCCATGCAACAGGCTGTGCCGGTGGGCGAAGGAAGTATGGCGGCGATTCTGGGGCTTGATTTTGCCCCGGTCATGGAAATAGCCGAACAGGCAGCCGAGGGCGAAATCTGCACGGCCGCCAATGACAATGCCCCCGGACAGGTCGTCGTCAGTGGTGCCGCGAAAGCGGTTGAACGTGCCATGAATCTCGCGACGGAAAAGGGCGCCCGACGGGTCATGCCGCTGCCGGTCAGTGCGCCATTCCACTGTAAACTTATGGAACCGGCGGCTGATGCCATGCGTGAAGCCCTTGCCGATGTCAGAATCAATGAACCAATGGTGCCTCTCGTTGCCAATGTCCTGGCCGAAGCCATCTCGTCCCCGGAGCAGATACGTGAAAAGCTGGTGGAGCAGGTCACCGGCACCGTTCGCTGGCGTGAATCCGTGCTGTATATGGCCGGCAATGGCATAGACACCGTTGTTGAAGTCGGTGCCGGAAGGGTTTTGAGCGGACTTGCCCGACGGATTGACCGCAACCTTGCAACAAAATCGATCGGTACGCCCGGGGAAATACAGGCCTATCTGGCGGGTGAATAACATTCAAATGTCGCGTTATTCTCCAAATTATGACTATGTCCTTGATGAGGCCATAAAATCTTCCACCTGCCGGAAACCGAAAATACTGGACTACGGTTGCGGCAAGGGGCAGGTCGTCAGGCTGGGTCTGAAACGGGGAATGGATATCTGGGGAGCCGATACATTCAGTGAATATTATCAAGACTGGGGGACCGGTCTCGATCATGATGTTCGAGCGCACATCAGGCAGATCAATCACAATATAATTGATTTCCCGGACAGTCACTTTGATGTTGTCATATCGAATCAGGTCTTTGAACATGTCCGCAATGTGCCGGTTGCCCTGAATGAAATAAAACGGGTCCTGAAGCCGGGAGGGGCTTTTCTCACCCTGTTTCCAACAAAAGGGGTATGGTTCGAGGGCCATGTCGGCCTCTATTTTCCCCATTGGCTCAAATCCTGGCCAACATGGCAATGGCGCTATATGTATCTGATGCGCAAGCTTGGATTTGGCTATTATGGAAGGCAGCTCGACGCAAGGCAGTGGGCAACTTCATCCCAAAACACGCTCAATAATGCTTGTATTTATCATTCATGGCGTGATGTTCGGCGCTGGTGGTGGCAGACATTTGGAAGTTCACCGCAATCGCTTGAAACGGAATATATGCTTTATCGTATTTCAAGGCACCCTGGCCTGAAGATCTTCGCCCGACTTGCAGGCAGTTCGTTATTTTCGTTTTTTCTGAAGCCTGTCTGTCTTATACGTGCCGGACGGGTTTTCATCATTCGCCGTACCGTGATATGAACGGAGCGGAATTCAGAAGCTGCGACAGGAACACGGGAGAAAGAGTGAAAGATGTTTGATCTCAAAGGCAGAGGCGCTCTGGTAACAGGGGCCACAGGCGGAATCGGTGGCGCAATCGCCGCGACCTTGCACAAAAATGGCGCAAAGGTTGTCGTCTCGGGTACGAGGGCCGAAAAGCTGGATGAAATTGTTGACCAGCTTGGTGACAATGCTTTTGCAGCGCCGTGCAATCTGATGGACCGGGACGCGGTTAGCGGGCTCTATGCCGAGGCGGAGGAACACGCCGGTCCGATCGATATCGTTGTCAACAATGCCGGTATTACCAGGGATAACCTCTTTCTTCGCATGAAAGATGAGGAATGGGATGATGTTATCAGTGTCAATCTGACCGCGACATTTGCGGTCTGTCGAGGGGCTCTCAAAGGCATGATGCGCCGTCGCTACGGACGTATCGTCAATATGAGTTCTATCAGCGGTGTTGTTGGCAATCCGGGTCAGGGCAACTATTCCGCCTCGAAAGCCGGTATGATAGGGATGTCGAAGGCGATGGCCCGCGAGGTTGCACCGCGCGGTATTACCGTCAACTGTATCGCGCCGGGCTTCATATCAACCCCCATGACCGATGCACTCAATGAAAAGCAAAAGTCTGCCATCACGCAAATGATTCCCGCCGGAACACTTGGAACACCCGAGGATATTGCCAGCGCTGTTCTGTTCCTTGCCAGTGATGAAGCAGGCTATATAACGGGACAAACGCTCAATATAAATGGTGGCATGGCCATGATCTGACCTTGACCTGAAGGAAATATGCGGGAATAAAAGATCATGATCATCCTGTTAACCCCTGGTGAACGGGGAGACAGTTTGCCCTGAAGTTCAGGCAGATACCGATCGATCATAAAAAACACAATAGCCGGGCTGCGTTGATAAACACTTCATGCCGGAGAAGTTTTCAACAGCAATGGAAAAAACTTTCCTGACTGGGATATTCATTGTATCAGCCCATGAACGTTGGAAAACCGGAAACCTTTAACCGGGTTTGGCGGAAAGCTTCTTTAGCATTGAACAAAAGCGAGGAATACATAATGAGCGATGTTTCGAACCGGGTAAAAAAAATCGTTGTTGAACATCTGAGTGTGGATGAAGACAAGGTTGCCGACAATGCCAGCTTCATTGATGACCTTGGTGCAGACAGCCTTGATACCGTCGAACTGGTGATGGCTTTTGAAGAAGAGTTCGGGTGTGAGATACCGGACGATGCCGCAGAAACGATTCTGACCGTTGGTGATGCCGTCAAGTTTCTCGAAAAAAATGCGGCCTGATTCCCTGTAACTGCCTGCTTTTCGAGCCAGGCCCGGATAATGCAATTCCGCCGACAGCCGCTATGGCTGCTGGTGGTTTCGGCATCGTTCTTTATCCCGAACACCACTATTACAATCTCGATTGATGATCGCAAAGGACAGGCATATGCGTCGAGTAGTCATTACCGGTCTGGGCCTTGTCACACCCCTGGCTTGCGGTGTGGAGGAATCCTGGAAACGTTTGCTGGACGGAAAAACCGGGATCAGGCGTATCGACACGTTTGAAACGGCGGATCTTGCCTGTCAGATCGCCGGGATCATTCCCCGCGGGGACGGGACGCAAGGGACCTTCAATCCCGATGACTGGATGGAGAAGAAAGACCAGCGCAAGGTTGATGATTTTATTATCTATGCCATTGCGGCTGCGGATCAGGCTCTTCTTGATGCGAATTACACCGCCAGCAATGAAAATGAAGCCACAAGGGCCGGTGTTCTTGTGGGTTCCGGTATCGGTGGGCTGCAAGGCATAGCAAGTACCTCCCTGTTGCTTGAAGAAAAAGGCCCGCGTCGAATCAGTCCGTTTTTTATTCCCGGACGACTGATCAATCTTGCCAGTGGCTATATTTCCATCAAACATGGTCTGAAAGGTCCAAATCATGCCGTGGTAACGGCCTGTTCTACCGGGACGCATGCCATAGGAGATGCGGCTCGCCTCATTGCCCTTGATGATGCCGATGTCATGGTTGCGGGCGGAACGGAATCCCCGGTATGTCGACTGGCTGTTGCAGGTTTTGCATCGGCGAAGGCCCTGTCAAAGTCGTATAATGACAGTCCCGAAAAAGCATCCAGACCCTATGATGAAGGACGGGACGGCTTTGTAATGGGGGAAGGGGCCGGGGCGATGGTTCTGGAAGAATATGAGCATGCCCGGGCCCGCGGGGCGACGATTTACGGCGAGATTGTCGGTTATGGTCTGTCGGGTGATGCCTACCATATTACAGCACCGGCCGAAAGTGGTGACGGGGCCTATCGCTGCATGCAGGCAGCCATCAAACGGGCCGGCATCAGTCCATCCGATATTGACTACGTCAATGCTCACGGGACCTCGACCCCGATGGGGGATGAAATAGAATTGAGTGCTGTTGAGAGGGTGTTTGGTGATGCCGCAGACGGGCTTACAATGTCATCGACGAAATCGGCAATCGGTCATTTGCTGGGTGCTGCCGGAGCTGTTGAGGCAGTCTTCTCGACTTTGGCTATTCGCGATGGCGTGGCGCCGCCGACTCTTAATCTGGATAACCCGTCAGTTGAAACGCGAATTGATCTCGTCCCCCATACGAAAAAGGAAATGCCCATCAATATGGCGCTGAGCAATTCTTTCGGGTTCGGGGGAACCAACGCATCTGTTATCATCGGGAAAGTTGATAGCTGATAGCTGCCAGAAAATGGCCCTGTTTCATTCAGACAAAACGTTGTGGGGCTGATCGGCTTTATCTGTGGCATGCCGGCACTGTTCTCATGCTCTGGTCATAATCTGTATTAATCTGTAAAATATATTTTCAGGTTTATCAGGTGATGCAAACATACATTTGAAAATTGTACAGGGCCATAGAGCAGAAAACGGGAACAGGATGACAAATCGACCACATGATGGCCACAGACCGCAGCAAAAACTTCCCCTGCAGGAAATGGCGGAACAACACGTCCCCCGGATGCCGGCGGATTATGTTGAACCCTGTCAATCCGGAATTAACCCGGAACAGAGGGCCGCACAATATGTAGAGGCCGCGCGACAGCACCATGCCGGTGAAGAGCCGTACCATCCTGTGCTGGCACCGGCCCCGGAACAACCTGCCGATTTTATAAAATACAAAAAGCGTCCGGGGCGAATCGTGAAGCTCATGCAAATGATCATGAGTATAACTTTCTTTACCGCAATTCTGCTGGCAGGTTTTGTGATGTATTCGCGCTATCAGGTCGACAGGCCGGGGCCTTTGAGGAAGGCCGTTGTTTTTGAAGTTAAAAAGGGCCAGGGACTTGGGGCGATTGCTGAAAGCCTTGAAGACAAGGGGATCATTTATGATAAACGGCTGTTCAAAATAAACCCGGCAACGCTCAGGGTCGCCAAAAAACTGAAAGCCGGAAAATTTGCCATTCCCGAACGGGCAAGTATGCAGCAGGTTCTGGATATTCTGGTACGTGGCAGAGCGATTTATTATAAAGTGACGGTTCCCGAAGGACTGACCAGTCAACAGGTGGTCGGGATTCTCAACAAACACCCGCAGCTTACCGGAGAAATAACCGAAATTCCACCAGAGGGCAGCCTGATGCCGGATACCTATCAGTTCGATGCCGGTGCAAAACGATCGGAACTGCTGGCAAAAATGTCAAGAATGCAAACTGAATTTCTGAATTCAAAATGGCAGAACAGGCAACCTGACCTTCCTGTAAAAACACCACGCGAGGCGGTCATACTGGCCTCTATCGTGGAAAAAGAGACCGGAATCGAGGGGGAGAGAAGACGCGTGGCCGGGGTGTTTGTCAACCGGCTCAGGAAAGGTATCAAATTGCAATCGGACCCGACAATCATTTATGGCCTTGTTGGAGGCAAGGGGAAACTCGGTCATCCGTTGCGTCGCAGCGAGTTGAACAAAAAAACGGGATACAATACCTATCATATAACCGGCCTGCCACCGACCCCAATAGCCAATCCGGGTCGCAAGGCGATTGAGGCAGTTCTCAATCCAGCCCGAACCAGGGACCTGTATTTTGTTGCCGATGGCTCCGGTGGGCACGCTTTTGCCTCGACTTTGAAAGAGCATAAAAAAAATGTACGTAAGTGGCGCAAGATTGAAGCAGAACGCCGGGCGGAACAAAAGCGCAAAGAGAAGGAGGCAGAAGCCCAACGCCTTGCAGCATTGAAAAGCGGCAAAGGCAAAAAAGAGGCATCTATTCCCGGGGTTTCGTTGAAGAAAAGTTCAATTCCAGACAAGAGCAGTGGCTGGAATAATGATATTCCGCTGCCGACGCGAAAACCAAGATAGGCTGGACGATCAGGAAATATGCTATCTATTGCAATCAGATTCCTGTCAGGACACTGTGATCCTGGTGGTGAACAGGAGAGATGCCTGTTTTCAGGTCATTGTATCACGGCAGGAAGAGTAAACCTGATCTCTGGAGGATAATTGCTGATGCCGATTAATAGCATGACAGGCTTTGCCAGAGATAGCGGCACCATTGGTCGATATAGCTGGTTCTGGGAAATTCGTACGGTCAATGGAAAAGGCCGGGATATTCGGTTGCGATTGCCGCCCGGATATGATGATCTGGAAGCACGGTGTCGCAAGATTGTTTCCGACTATATTATTCGCGGTAATTGTAATCTGACCCTCAAGGTTGAACGTATTACCGGCGACCAGATGATAAAGGTCAACGAAGTTGCTCTGAAACAAATTGCCCGTGCCATTCGCAAGGCAGAGATGTTTGTAGATGCAAATTCCCCTTCGATTGACGGAATTCTGGGATTGCGGGGCGTGCTTGAAGTTGTTGAACCCGAGCATAGTCCCGAGGAGTTGAAAGAGTTCCACAAGGCTGTGACGGCCAGCCTTGAGACGGGCCTTGAAAAGGTTGTGGTGTCACGACAGGAAGAAGGAAAACACCTGTATGACGCGGTCAGTTCCCATATTGACAGAATCGAGGAAAGTCTGTCTGTCATTGAACAATCACCGTCCCGTCAACCTGAAAAAATCAGGGCCCGTCTGAAAGAACAGATAAAGAGGCTTCTGGAAGATGACAATAATTTACCGGATGAAAACCGTCTCTTTCAGGAAGCTGTATTACTGGCGACAAGGGCTGACATCGAAGAGGAGATTGTTCGCCTGAAAGCCCATATCATATCGGCTCGCAAGCTTCTTGAAAGTTCAGGATCGATCGGGCGAAAACTGGATTTTTTGACCCAGGAATTCAATCGTGAAGCCAATACAATATGTTCAAAATCCAATGCCATTGATGTGACCAATGCGGGCTTGCAACTCAAGACGGTGATAGATCAGATGAAAGAACAGGTTCAGAATATTGAATAATGTGCGCCTTACATCCCGACGTCGTGGTGTCATGCTCGTTGTATCTTCCCCCTCCGGGGCAGGAAAAACCACGTTGTGCGACAGCCTTCTAAAGGCTCATTCCAACCTCGAAATGTCAGTCTCCGTAACGACGCGCAAACCGCGTGAGGGCGAGATAAACGGTGTGGATTACTACTTTATATCCCGGGAAGAATTTTTGGAACTTCGGGCCAATGATGATTTGCTGGAATCAGCCGAGGTCTTTGGTAATTTCTACGGCACACCGCGAGCGGCTGTCGAAAAGCATCTGAATGAAGGCAAGGATATCCTTTTTGATGTCGACTGGCAGGGGGCAGCGCAACTGTCCAAAAGCTGTGGCGAGGAGTTATGCAGGGTGTTTATTTTGCCACCTTCCGGCGCGGCTCTGGAACAACGTCTCCGCGGGCGTGGCACCGATAGCGAGGACGTCGTCGCCAAACGTATGTCCGAAGCGTCCCGCGAAATCAGTCATTGGGAAGAGTATGACTATATCATCATCAATGATGAACTGGAGCAGGCCAAGGCGGAACTGAATTCGATCCTTGTGGCCGAGCGAACCAGAAA
>JALXEI010000265.1 GCA_027069645.1 Hyphomicrobiales bacterium | reverse complement strand
TCCGCGGCCAAAATGATCTTGCACGTACAAAAGTACGCGCGGCGATCATTTTAACCTCGTATTTTTGCGCTTTTGGCACCATTCCCGATCCTGTTTATGAGTTTACGGCCCAGGGGCTGGTCGGGCCTTCTTTCTCGTGCGACATTATTCCGCGAAGCCCGGATTTTTCTACCAGGAAGGCGCGATGGCAAATCCGATCCGATTTATAAACCGGTTTTTTGAAGGACTGTTCGAGTTACCGGTAAAACTCATACGCCTGCCCATCGCCCTGCTTGTCGCCATTCTGGATATCCGCTTCTGGATCAGACTGTTGCTCGGGGCGATTGCATCGGTGCTTTTTATCATGACGCTGGCCTATGTCGCGCCGGTCATCTGGGCGCCACTGGGGCTGAAATGGTTTGAGCCGGAACTTGATTATTTTGACCAGCGCTCGAAAGGGATCAGCCTTTATGACGCCAGCGGTGACTATCTGGGGATATTTGACCCGCGCATGGAGCCGGATTTCAATTCCACCTCAAAGGCAATAGAGTGGGAAAGCTTTACGGCCTATCCGGATCACAAGTCGGAACATGTGGACGAGGTGCCGCCCCATTACTGGGCCTGTCTGCGCTATCTGGAAGACCGCAATCTCGGCAAGCCGATGATCTCCCTGCGGCGCAGCTTTCCTTTCATTCAGCTTGGCAATCTTTACGGGATTGACCCCAACGGGCTGATGCGTTTGCCAGGCAAGGCACTGCTAAGTCTGCTGGGAAAGTCAAGCGGCGGCGGCGGATCGACCATCGCCATGCAGCTTGCCCGCTCCTACTATGCCAGCCTGCCCAGTCGCAAGGAAACCTATTTCGACAAGCTGAAACGCAAGACTTCGGAATGGTGGCTGGCGCCGATTATCCAGCGCAAGCTGGTGCGCGATGGCAATTATCGCCCGTTGCAAAAATGGGCCGCCAATCATCTGCCACTGGCCCAGAGGGTGGGGGGCTCGCTCTACGGGGTTGGCCTTACCAGCCGCATTATTTTTGGCAAGCCCTCCGGCGATATGACGCGGGCCGAACAATATGTGCTGGCGGCGGCTGTCAACCGGCCTATCCAGGTGCTGGCCAGCAAAAATCCGCGGGTCAACCGGCGCAGATTGCGTAACTGGCGCCATATCACGGCCATACGGGCGCAAAGATGTGTCAATGCTCTGGTCCGCGACCCGGGGGAGCAGAAAAATCTCACCATCACGCTGCAAACCATGTCGCTGGAGGTGCCGCAGGCCCGGCTCACGCCCGACAAGGAGGCGGAATTGCAGTTGCTGAGCCGCTCGAAGGGGGTAATCCGCAACAATCCGGTGCGGCGGGCCAATCATTTTGCACCGGCGGCGCGTTTCGGCGCACGTGCCGAGATGGTGGATTTGTATGGCTATGAGTGGCGCAAATATGTCGCCCGTGTCGATATGACCACCAATGCGGCGCAGAATATTCGTTTTCGCGAAAAACTGGCCAAACGGCTGGGCAAGCTTGACAGTCGCTATCGCAGCCGTCTTGGTCGCCGGTTTACTCTTGATTTCATGGAGCCGAAACGCGGTCGCAAGGTCCCGGATATCATTGTTGCTGCTGCCGATGAAAAAGGCCGCCTGGTCCGCTATTTCGAGGCCGGACAGAATGCGCACTATTACGGCTCCGATACGGCGCGAGACCGTCTCACCGGGCGTTATGAGCGCGAACGCGAGGGGCGCGCCATTGCCTCGATTGCCAAGATGATCGGGGCCGTACTGATCGCCAATGATGGCGAGGATACCCTGAACAGCAAATATCTCGACACCGATGCCCCGTCCAAAGGGCTGGAAACCTGCCGCCGCAAGGGGGGACGCCGACGTCTGCGACGGGCCGAAACAGTCTTTGCCTGCTCCATGTCGCAACCCCTGGCCGGTCGATTGTTCAAGCTCGGGCAGAGCACGGTTCGCCAGAGCGTCGAGCGTTTCGGTTTCAATATGCCTTATGCCAAAAGCAGGGAAGACGAAACGCCGCCGTCAACGGCCGTGGGCTATGGTCTTGTTACCGGCAGTCCGCAAAAGGTTCACCAGATGGCAGCGGTCATCCTCGCATCCCTGACGGGCCGCGGGGCAAAACCTGTTGGTCTGCCCACCATCGTCAGCAATTATTCCCGGACCACGAGGCGGAGCCGTGCCACGGAAAAAATCGAAACAACCAGTGATATCGTTCCCGACCGGGTGATTGAGCCGGCAGGGCGCGGCCTGTTGCGCGCGCTGTTGTCGGCTCCTCTTTGTTACGAGGCGGCAGGTCGGCGACAGGGCACGCTCAAAAGTCAGGGGAAATGGTGTGCAAAACGTCATAAGGACATTCTGTTGCATTTTGCCAAGACCGGCACGCAGGTGACGGATGATCCGGACACCACTGTTGATGTCTGGACGGCTGGCGGGGTGCAGTTCAGCAATGGCAAGAGCTATTCCTATGTCATCCTTGTGGGCTCGGGAAGTGTCGGGGAGCCGCTGGGTTATCGCCTCCATTCCAGCCAGCTCGCCGCCCCTCTGCTGGGGGTTTTGATGGAAGATCTGCATGGCCTTGCCTTTTCCGGGGCGTCCTCCCGTCAAACGGCGATGCCTTCGGCGCAGAAATCACCAAAATAGGATTGTTGTTTCTCACGACCGAGTTTTAAGGCTGTTTTCATCCCCGCTTGCAGCCCTTGCGGATTGAATGCTAGTTATGTTCTGCCGGGGCAATGGTAAAGCGGGTATTTTTCTGGCCTGTTCCACGGGATGTGCAGGTCATGAAACAGCCCTAATAACGGTCTATCGGATTGTGTTGTTCGAAAAGTTGCGTTTGGCAGATGAATACGGCCGGACGATCACAGATTTTCCCCGGATTCGCCGTTTTTGCAGCCTATTGTTGGCTGCAAGGCGCAACCAGGGGCAGGTGCATCGGTCGCGTATGGCGCAGGTGTCCGGTAGAACACAGGGAGTTTCTTCGTGCTGGAGTGGTTGCTGAGAAAAATATTCGGGATCAAAAAGCCTGAATCACGGAAACAGCGTGCGACCAGGGAACGGGCCCGCAAGGAACTGCTTCGACAGGAAGGCGCGACCGGCGGGGAAGATGTTGCGGAAAAGATCGAGCCATCAATTGACATGACGGTCGTTCATCATCCCATCGTTCCCAAACAGGGAACGCAAGAGCTTTCCGTCCCCCCGACGACGGCACCGGTTAAAGCCGATGCAGGTCCCCGTCATGATGAATCCGTTCAGGCAAAGCCGGTTGAAGGCGAAACCAAAAAAGTTCATATTTTCAATTTCCGGGCCTGGTTCATGGCTGACCCGGTCAAGGCCGCTCTGACACTGGGGCTGGCTTTTTTGTCCTGGCTTGCCACCTATACCGGCATGCTGGAACTCATCCAGGCCAATACCGGTTCGCTCGATATCGGTTCGCGCGTCGCCATCGCCTTTGCGGTGATGATGCTGATGCTGATGATCCTCTATTTGCTCGACAGTCTGTATTCCGGCAGCACGCCGACCTGGCTCAAACCGGTCTTCGTTTTCGGCTATCTGTTTCTGACGCTGATTTCGGTCGGCTTCGGTTTCGGATTCTACTGGAAATATCTCGAAGCCCGGACCGAGGCGACACGCTCGGCGGAAAGTGCGGTTTCGCAGGTTCAGGTGGCCTTGCAGATCGGGCAGTCCCGTCTTGAGCAGTTGCAGAGCACCTTTGCCCAGCTCACCACGATTTCAACCACAAAAGCCACACAGGAACGAGAGCACGGCAACAGTTGCCCGAACTCGAAACCTGGCGAGGGGCCGCGCATGCGACTGCGCGACAGCGACAGTCAGAAATTCGGTTATGCAGCCGAATATATCACCGGCCGGGCCACGACGGTGAACAGGGAT
>JALXEI010000264.1 GCA_027069645.1 Hyphomicrobiales bacterium | reverse complement strand
GAGGGGATTGCACTGGGGCTGCATCTCGCAAGGAGCGGTGATAATGGTAATGGTCAGGCTCTCCATGCCCTGTTGCCAGTGCCCCGGCAATTGCCCCGTTTTATAAAATTACCAAACCGTGAAAACGCCCCCCGATGTAAAAACGGGGACGAACAATGCGGCAAGGCAGTTCGCTTTATATGTCTTGAGGCGGTTCTGGTCATGTTCATTGATGAACTGTTTCCAGGCTATCGCCCGGGGGCAAAAGGGGCTTTCCGAATATTGCGGGACAGCCATCTTGGCCAGGAAAAAAAAGTTTTTGATACGCCCTGTTCAGGTGCAACATCAATGAAACCGTACAGGCACGGGCAAGTTGTTTGTCTCGAAATCGAGGAAGGCACGCCCGTGTCTTTGCGCGATATAATTGTTGCAGGCTTGCAGGTTCGGCCGGAAGATATTTTTATTCGGCAAAAGATGGTCGGCCTGTCGGATATGTCCCGGCTGGCAATCAAGGATCGTCCCGAACTGCTTTTCCCTCCTTTTTGTCCGCGCTATCCCGAAAGAATCATGGCGCACGATGGCGATATCTTCGCGGCGATCCGGCAAGAGGATATTATTGTTCACCACCCCTATGAAAGCCTTGATGCCGTTTTGGACTTTTTCCGCCAGGCGGCAAGCGATCCGTCAGTTGTGTCAATCAGGTGTACATTGTCGAAAACCGGCGAGATCGACGGGACAGGCGAAGCCCTGAAAGAAGCGGCGGTGCAGGGGAAAGCGGTTACGGTACTTTTCATGCAGGAAGGCGATTCGGATAATGAACCCGATACGGGAATTGCGCGCGATCTGGAAAGTGCCGGTGTGCTGGTTCTTTATGGTTCACCGGAACGAATTATCCATGCCGGGCTGGCGCATATTGTCCGTCGCGAAGACGATTGTTGGAAAAACTATATACTTGTCGGGACAGGGCGATACCCCTGGGCGAGGGACCGAAATTCTGCACACCTGTCCTGTTTTACCTCTAATTCGGCCGTTGCTCGCGATGTTGCACGTATATTCAACTATGCAACAAGCTCTGTTGAACCGGCGGGTCTTGAGGTGTTGTCGATCTCGCCGGGAGGTATCAGAAAGAGAATCCTCGACCATATTCGCGAGGAAATATATCATGCCGGGGCCGGAAAGCCTGCGAGGATCTGGATGAAGATGAACGCTCTTGATGACAAGCAGATCATCGAGGCGCTTTATGAAGCCGGTCAGGCTGGTGTTGTGATTGACCTTGTCGTTCGGGAAACATGCTGTTTGCGCCCCGGGGTTCCCGGTCTTTCGGACAATATCCATGTCAGGTCCCTGACCGGGCCCTTCGTTGAGCGCGAGCGGATTTACTGCTTTGGCAGCGGGAATGGTCTGCCCTCGGAAAATTCGGCTGTTTATATCACTTCAGCCGATATGACAAAGGTGCATCCTGAACGGTGTATGGATGTGATGTTGCCGGTAACGGATGCATACGCTCATCGGAAAGTTCAGGATCTGATCATGCAGGCCTGTCTCGCTGATACAGAACAAAGCTGGCATATTTTAAGCGATGGAAATTCGCGCCGATTCGTTTTAAAAGACGGTGTTAAAGCCTTCAGTGCCCATAAATATTTTATGAACAATGCGGGTTTTTCGGGAGGGGGAGAGTCGGGCGATGAATATATTCCGTCGGTGACAAAAGAAAAATGATCTGAAACGGGGGAGCAGATTGCCCTATGGCGAAAAACAAAAAACACAGGAAAAAAGGGCGCAAGTCAAAGCCGGTTGCCATTATTGATATCGGTTCAAATTCCGTGCGACTGGTGGTTTTTGATGGTGCCAGACGCAGTCCCGATACATTGTTCAATGAAAAGATTTCCTGCGGGCTCGGGCGAAAAATTGCTTCAACAGGTCGTCTTGCCGATGAAGCCGTCGAACGGGCCCTGGAGGCCCTGACCCGGTTTCGTGCCATTGCAGACCGGATCGGCGCAAAAAAAATTCATGTCATCGCGACAGCAGCGGCGCGCGAAGCTGAAAACGGTCCCGATTTTATCACCTGGGCCGAAGGGATTTGCGGGACAAAAATCAGGGTGTTGTCGGGGCGTGGAGAGGCCGAGATGGCTGCCAACGGCGTCATGGCAGGGATGCATGACGCGGAAGGGCTGGCCGGAGATATGGGCGGCGGCAGCCTCGAACTTATTGATATATCCGACGGTCGTCTTGCGGGAGGCCAGACACTTCCATTGGGAAGTTTGAGGCTTATGGATGTAACAAAGGGAGATATGCAAAAGGCCCGAGACTTTATTGACCGTCAACTGGATGAGGTCGACTGGATCGGGAATGGCAAAGGGCGGCCGTTTTATGCCGTCGGTGGCACCTGGCGCGCGATGGCGCGGCTCTATATGAAACAGTACGACTATCCCCTGCATGTGATGCATAATTTTTCGATTGATGCGGAGGAAGCTCATCGGTTTGCCGATTTTCTTGCCTACAAGACCCTGAAATCCCCGGAGACATTGCTGGGATATGATGAATTGTCAAAAGTTCGTCAGGCGACATTGCCCTATGGTGCCGTGCTCATGGAAAGGGTCATCCGCAAGATTTCTCCCTCGACGATTGTGACATCTGCATTTGGTGTGCGGGAAGGCCTGCTGTTCAGTCTTTTGGGGAAAAAGGAACGCAAACGCGATCCGTTGATTGCAGCCTGCGAGGATCTTGCGGATATGCGGGCCCGTTGCCCGGCGCACGGGCGCGAGTTGTGTCAGTGGACCGATACGCTGTTTAACAGCCATGGATCGCGTGAAAGCGATGAAGAACGCCGCTTGCGCCACGCGGCCTGTCTGTTATCCGATATAGGCTGGCGTGCGCATCCGGACTATCGCGGCATGCAAACGCTTGATTTTGTGGCATATGCTTCCTTCTCGGGTATTGACCACCCCGGTCGGGCTTTTCTGGCCCTGACCCAGTTTTATCGTCATGCCGGCGTCAAGGAAGAACCGGATGACAGAATTGTCGACCTTGTAGACGAGCGTGCCTTGCAGCGTGCACGTATCCTTGGCGCAGCCATAAGGGTCGCAACAATGGTGTCTGCGGCTCTGCCAGGATTGATGGAACATACGCCCGTCAGCCTTGATGAGGATGGCCGCCTTTATTTGACGCTATCCAGCGAAAATGCCGTGCTCGAAGGTGAGCGTTTGCAAAAACGCCTTGGTGTTCTCGCCAAATTGCTGGGACGCAAGCCGGTTGTTCGTGTTGAGCATGAGGTCAACTGAGCGACAATTACCCCTCGACCGTATTTACATCAGCTTCTGTTCCAGGAAGCGGGATTGTTGCAATACTGCCGTTTTGCAGTCCCAGCGATATTTTCCCCTGTTTGAGTGCGAGTGCCGCGGCACCAAACAGATCCAGTCTCCAGCCGGAGAGGGCCGGAACATCGGCATTGTCATCAAGGGCAATTTTTTCCAGATCTCGCGCATTGGCAATTATTTTGGCCGCAACATTGTGTTTTGCGGCTGTTGTCTTGAGAAGCACACGCAGCAATTCAATAATGGCCTGTGTCTCTCCTGAAAGTCGCGGGGTCCGCTTTATGACCGGCAGTTTGTCCCTGTCGATCGACTGGCCACGTTGTACAGCTTTCAGAAGTTCGGCGCTATAGCTCGAACGCAGGATGCCTTTGGTTACCGAACGAAGTCCGGCCAGTTCCTTTTCATTTGCCGGGGCACGATTGGCAACCTCATACAGCACATCGTCCTTTACGATACGATTGCGTGGCAAATTTCGGGATTGAGCGGTTGTCTCGCGCCATTTGGCCAGTTCAATAAGGATCCCGAGGCGGGCGGGCTTGACATTGCGCAGTTTGAGCCTCTTCCAGGCATCGTCCGGGTGTTG
>JALXEI010000263.1 GCA_027069645.1 Hyphomicrobiales bacterium | reverse complement strand
GATCACCAACAGCACAAGCGTGGCCACAACGACGCAGGAAAGCGATCTGACCAACAATGCGGGCGGAGCAACGCTTGATATTGTTCCGGCTGAAATCGATCTGGATGTAACCCAGGTTGATCTGGTCGATCCGGTGGGCTTTGATCCGGCTCCTGTTGCGGTCAATCATATCATCTATCGCATCAGGGTGACCAATCGGGGACCGTCCTATGCAACGGGTGTCAACTTTACCGACAGCTTCACGCCTCCGGGAACACATCGCTTGATGTTTGTCTGTGATACGGCAGATCAGAACGGCAATTGTCAACAGGGCGATCCGGGGCAGATCTGTACCGGTCAGGGCACCGTGGCCACCGGTCCCAACAGTGCCAATGTCAATTGCATAGTCAAAAAGGGTGCGGCGGACCAGGGCGAAATGGCCGCTGGCGACAGCTATACGCGCTATCTGGTCTATGAGGTGCTTGATACACCTGTTGGTGGTGGCGAGACCTTCCACAAAAGCGTCGTGATTGCCGCCAACGAAAACGACACGGTGCCGGCCAATGACAATGCGGTCGAGCAGACCACTGTTCGCATCCGCACCGATGTTGCCGTGGCCTGTACGGCGCCACCTGCCAGTGTCAGCATCAGGGAACCGTTCAACCTCACTTACACGGTGAGCAATAATGGTCCAGGTGCGAGCGATACGACCGATTTTACCCCGGTTTTGCCAAACGGCATGAAGCTGACGGCTCAGCCGACAGTGACGGGGGGCGGAACATGTACAGGTGCTGTTGGAGGCACAAGCTTTAGCTGTGCGCTCGGGACGCTGACCAGCGGGGCAAGCGAGACGGTGACTGTGCCGGTGCGCTTTACCTTTGCGCCGTCCGCCAATGGCACATATACGACCAGTGCCAATGTCTCCACCAATGAGGTGGATACGGACGCGACCAACAATGATTGCACGTCGCAACAGGGCACCATGGTGCGTTCTTCCATCACGGGCTATGTCTATGAGGATCGCAACGACAATGGTGTTTACAATACCGGAAATGAGCCGGCGATTGCCCCTGTGTCAATCAGGCTGACTGGTACCGATGCTTACGGGAACGCGGTGAATCTGGTCAGGACAACCAGCGCGCTTGGTCGCTATGGTTTCTATGATCTCAGCCCCGCCGATGCCAATGGTTACACGCTCACCGAAACGGCCCAGCCCGCCGGTTATCAGGACGGGCAGGAAAATGCCGGGGGCAGTGCGGTTGTTGGCGGTTCTCATGCCAGTGATGCCATCACCGCCATTGCTCTGGCAGCGGGGGAAGACAAGGTTCATTACGACTTTGGCGAACTGCCGACAGATCTCGAAGTGGTCAGCAAGGTGCCGTCCCTCCCGACAGTCTCTCTGCGCCAGCCCTTCAACTATATCATTACCGTGCAGAACAACGGCCCGGCGATTGCCACGGCCTCGACACTGACCGACACGCTGCCCGCGGGCATGTCTCTCACAGCGGCGCCGACCTCGACGGTTGGCACCTGTACAGGGGGAGCCGGGGACACGAATTTCACCTGTAACTTTGGCAATCTGGCCCGTGCAGCCAGCCTGACGGTGACGGTGCCTGTCGAGATCTACGATCCAAATGTGGGCAACGGCCTGAGCAATACGGCAAGCGTTGCCACCACACGCAATGAAACCAATCTGGCCAACAACAGCAAGGCCGGACCGGTCAATGTGGTCAGGTCGCGTATTTCCTGCGTGGTCTATCAGGACAACAATAATGATGGTGTCAAGGGCAATGGCGAAATCGGCATTGGCGGTGTGACCATGACCCTGACCGGTACGGATGATTATGGCCATGCCGTCAATCTGACGCAGAACACGGCACGAGATGGCACATGCAGTTTTGACAATCTGTCACCGTCAACAACCGGCAATGGTGGCGGTTATACGCTCACCGAGACAGTGCAGCCCGCCGGGTTCAATGATGGTCAGGAAAACAATGAAGGCACGGTGATTGCCAATTCCGGCAATGGCGGGGCCAACAGCGATGTCATGGGACCGATTTCCCTTGCCGCAGATACCTATCTGCAAACCCATGAGTTTGGTGAAGTGCCGCCAACCGGTATTTCCGGCACCGTCTGGTGTGCCGACAACAATAACGGCATTATTGACGGCACGGAAAACCGCCGCATTGCCGGGGTGACGATCACGCTGACGGGTACGGAAACCGGCACGGGCAACGCCATCAACGCCACCAAAGTTACGGACGCCAACGGCAATTACAGCTTCCCTGATCTTGATCCGGGCACCTACAGCCTGACACAGACGCAACTGACCAGCCATGCCTGCAAAATTCCGGGCAAGGCCAGCGCCGGACAGGGGGCAACAATGGCAGTCGGTACGCCGGATAATGGCAATGGATCTGCGAACTATGGCAATGTCATTTCCGGCATCCAGCTGGCCGCCAATGATGTCGCTGTGTCCTATAATTTCGGAGAGCTGGAACCAGCACAGATTGCCGGGGTTGTCTATAACGATATTGACAACAGCCAGGTGCAGGATAATGGCGAACCGGGGATTGGCGGCGTCGATGTGGCGCTGAGTTGCAAGGATTATCGTGACCGTGATGTCAGCCTGACAACGCAGACGCAGCCCGATGGTACGTTCAGCTTTAGCGATTTGCTGCCGACCAATGAAACGGGTTGCAAGCTCAATGAAACGCAACCTTCTGGCTATCAGGATAGTCTGGAGACTGTCGGGACGAATGGTGGGGACAAGAGCGTCAATGACGAGATCAGCGCCATTGTGCTGGCCTCTGGCGACAATGCCACCGGCTACATCTTTGCCGAACGCAGCCCGACCCTTTCCGGTCATGTCTATGTAGACCGCAATGACAATGGCGTGTTCGACAATGGCGAGGTGCCGATTGCCGGGGCAACGCTGACCCTGACCGGCAAGGATGATACCGGGGCCGATGTCAACCGCACAACCACGACAAATGCCAATGGTTTCTATCAGTTCGCGGGATTGCGTCCCAGCGATGCGGGCGGTTATACGGTGAGCGAAACGCAGCCCATCGCCTGGAAAGACGGCAAGGATACAGCCGGCACAACAGGGGGCAGTGTCAGCAATGATGTGATTGCATCCATTGTTTTGCATGGGGCTGATCAGTCAAAAGACAATGATTTTGGTGAGCTGGGCGGTTCTTTGACCGGGACGGTCTATACCGATCTCAACAATAATGGTCAGCAGGATCTCAATGAATCGCCCATCCCCGGTGTGACGCTGACGCTCAACTGTACCGATATAAACAATAATGCCTTCGGGCCGGTAACAGCGACAACAAATGCCAGCGGTAACTATATCTTCACGGATATTCCCGCTACCGGTGCGCCTCATTGTGCCATCAGCGAAACGCAACCCGCGAATACAACGGATGGCAAAGACAGGGTCGGCTCGCTTGGCGGTATACTGGCCAATGACAATCTGTCGGCTATCCCGATTGCTGCGGGACAAAAAGGCACAGACTATGATTTTGGCGAAGTGCTGGCCAATCCAGCGACCATTGCCGGGCATGTCTGGCATGACGGCAATCATGACCGCGCAAATAATGAAAATCAGCCGCAGGCGGGCTGGACGGTGGAGCTGTTGCATCGCAACAACCCGTCTGACTGTTCAGAGATGCCGAGCGTGGTGGCAACGCAGACCACCGGGGCCGATGGCGCCTACAGGTTCGAGGGGGTCTCTCCTGGAACCTATGACATCCAGTTCCGCTCGCCCAATGGCGGGGTGCTTTTTGCAGGCACGCAGAGCGGTGACAGTACCGGTGTGTCCACGCCATGCGGCATTGGTTCGGTGGTCGTTGCTGCCGGTCAGGATATTGTCGATCAGGACCTGCCCCTTGACCCTTCGG
>JALXEI010000262.1 GCA_027069645.1 Hyphomicrobiales bacterium | reverse complement strand
GCCCTGACAGAGGCGAGTGGCATTGCCGTTTTTTGCGTTTTTCCCTGATGTTTTCGGGGTATTGCCGCCGGGAGCCGTGCCGTTGTTTTTGCGGTTACCGGTTGTGACTTCACCGGCATTCGGGAGGAAGGGGCTTTGACCGTTTTGCGTGCTGGCGATGGATCTGTTTTCTCGCCCGAAGTCTGCGCCGCCGGGCTTATCGGTACCTGCAAGGGGATCGGGGCAATTGCCTGAAGCGCGCTTTTTGCGGCAACAGGCTGTTCGGCTTTTTTTGTCCTGCGTGCTGCGGGTTTCTTTTTTGCCTGTTTGGCAAGGACCGGGCGGACCGGTTTTGTTTTTGTTTTTTCCCGCTTTGCGACCGGAGGAGCCTTGCGCAAGGTCGCAAGAAGTGAAGAGGAGACCCGGCCATCTGTTTTCAGTCCGGCCTTTTTTTGAAATTTCAAAATTGCCTGACGGGTTTTCGGGCCGGCATGGCCGTCCACCGGTCCCGGTTCATATCCGGCCCGGGTGAGCAAAGCCTGTGCTTCCCTGACGATTTTTCTCTGTTCGCCAGTCCCGGCTTTTCCAATTTTTCCTGTTGCCACGGTTTTCGGTTTCAGGTCCGGTTTGCCCTTTTTGATTGCAACAGGGGGCGGCCCTGCCACCTGCGCGGGCGATGGTGCTGCATTGGCCGGTTTTTCAGGCGTACAGTGCGATCGTTCCACCTCGATCAGTTCTCCCGGGGCGCTGCCGACTTTCTGGCATTTGCAAACGCCCTTTCGCAAGGCACACAGGCGATAGGCTGTTTTCATCGGTTTGAGGCCAAGATCGGGGATTTTCAGTTTCAGGAGACCAAAGCCGGTTTTACCTTTCCCGCCAACTGTTTTTGCGGGCACGGAGGGTGTTGCAGGCACGGGCTCGGGACCGGCGATCTGTTTCGTTATTGCAGGGGCTGCCGGTTTTTGTGAAACAGCCGGTTTGGGGACGGTTCCGGATGCGCCAAAACAGACAGACGGGTCCATAACTCGCAAGCGGCCCGGTTCGTCACCGATCTTCTGGCATTTGCAAATTCCCTTGCGCGGCGCACAAAGACGATAGCCCTCGAGTGCCCCGGCTGGTGAAGGGGTACCCGCGAGCGGGAATAACAGGGCCGAAATCAAAAGGAAACTGATGGATTTACGATAGAGCATGTCGGATTTAGTCCCTGCTATTTCATTCCCCAACCGGAGAAATGTCGGATGTCCCAAAAGCCCGCCCCGTGATTCGATTCACAGAAAATATAGCTATCGGGGAAAAAGACCAAAAAAAATCGACAGACCTGTGGGCAAGTCTTCTGCTCTGTACGAAAGGGATCGGGCCAAAGCGCTCTTCTGTCGTACCGGACTGCAAAAAGATTGCCTTACGTTTTTCTTTCCATCCGGCTGTTTCGCTTCCCGGACAAGCGACAAGCGCAGATCCGGGATCCAGGGATGGCAAATAAGGTACTCGTTGAAAAAACGAACAAAAACAAAAGTATATTATTTGCTGCTCTGGGCCCCGGCTCTGCGCTATCGCTTGTCCGGGGAGCGGAGTGTTTACGGCCTAAAATACAACGGTCACAGGCTTTTGGCGATCTGGTTTAACCCGCATTTCTCACCATATTGAGGGTGTCACGGAGGTAAAAGTGATCGACCTTACGATGAAGGCAATATCAGGCGGATGCCGAGGCCGCCCAATTCAGACTGGAAGGCCTGGAATTCGCCGCCGTACCCGGTCACGATATCATGCACTATGGCGACACCAAGCCCGCTGCCTTCGTTGTGATCGTCAAATCTCAATCCGCGATCCTGAATTTGTCCGAGCTGTTCGGGCCGCAGGCCCCTGCCGTCATCGCAGATGATCATGGTAACCATCTGATCGTGTTGCCGGACCTCGATATGAACCTTGCTGTGCGCCCATTTGCGGGCATTGTCCAGGAGATTGCCAAGGATTTCCGCGAGATCATCTGTGTCCATTATGACAGCCATATCCTCGGCGATACTCATGGTCCAGGTAATCTCCTCGCCGCGTGGCTGGCGCATCAGAGTGCGAATAATGTCGCGCGCGAGGGGGGCAACAAGGTTCTTGCGCTTGATGCCATGTGTTGTGCCGCGAATACGGGTGCGGATCAGTTCGCGTTCGACCTGGCGGTTCATCCTGGCGACCATTTCGTCGATATTTCGGGCGGCCTCATTGTCGGTCTGATGCAGTTTCTGGATTTCAAGGGAGATACCTGCAATGGGTGTTTTCAGGCCGTGGGCGAGGCTGGCGGCCCGTGCTCGGCTACGCTCCATGACGATCTCCTGTTGTTCAAGCAGCGAGTTGAGCTTTTCGACAAGAGGCGCAATTTCGACCGGATAATCATCGGAAAAACGCTTCGCCTTTCCGCTGGAAATGGCGTTGACAGCGGGAATGAGGTGACGCAGCGGGGCCAGACCGAAGGTAATCTGCGCGCCCAGCAACAGGATCAGAGCGACAGCAAGGCCGGTCATGCCGATGGCCAGTTCTTTGGAAAACTCCTTGCGGGCACTGGAAACTTCCGTATGGTCAAGGCCGACAGCAAATTCGTAGAAGTGAATTTTTCCGGCGATTTGTCTGGTAAGCTGACGACGAACCACAATCAGCGGTCGGCCTGCGGGCCCCCTGACCTTATATTCGAGAACTTCGCGGTCATTGATCCTTTCTTCAGGCAATTCAAGCTTCGCATCCCAGAGCGAAGCCGAGGTCAGGGTTTTGCCGCCCCGTTCGCTGATTTGCCAGTAGAGACCGCTATAGGGCGTCTGAAACCTGACAGCCATGTCCGTCAGTTTGCTGGTAACACTTCCGTCTTTCAGAAAATGTGCCGTACTGATCAGCCTGTTGAGATGGACATGCAGTTCCTTTTCAACGCGGCGCTCCACATGCGACTCGAACAAATGGGTGAGTGCCCAGCCGCCGGCAAACAGCATCACGGCGAGGATGAGGGTGGTTGACAGCAACAGTCTGCGTTTAATGGAAGCGCGTCTTTTGATATTGTTCATGGATTCGCATCGCCTTCATTCCTGACAATATATCCGGCGCCGCGCCGGGTGTGAATGAGGGGGGCATCAAGCTTTTTGCGCAGGCGTTTGATCAGTGCTTCTATGGCATTGGCATTGCGTTCGGAATGAGGGCCATAAACATGATCGATGAGTTCGTAAGAGGGAATGGCCTTTCCCGCATTTATCATCAGATGAGAAAGGGCCCGCCATTCCAGCGGTCCCAGTTCCACAAACCGGCCGTTTACTTTGGTACTTTTGTCAAGGAGATTGATTTCCACCTGCTGACATTTGATCAGTTCCTTGCTGTGTCCCCGGGATCGCCGCATGATGGCACGCAACCGGGCAATCAGCTCTTCCATGCGAAAGGGTTTGGCGAGATAGTCATCGGCGCCCTGATTGATACCGTTGACCCGGTCCAGCCAGCCGCTTCGCGCTGTTAAAATCAGCACCGGTGTGGTCACATCTTCCTGTCGCCATCGCTTGAGAATTTCCATTCCGTCAAGTTCCGGCAGGGAAAGATCAAGGACTACAGCATCAAAATCCCCGGTTGATCCGAGAAACCAGGCATCTTCCCCGGTTACGGCCTGCTGAACAATCCAGTCTTCCTGTTCAAGGGCAGTTGTTATCCCTTCTATGAGGACACGATCATCCTCGACAACAAGTATTTGCATTACCGACCTCGCAATTGCAGGATGCGCGCCGTGCGGGCATCAATGCGAACATCGACCAGCCTTGATCGACGATCGACAATTCTGAAAACATAGATAAAACGGTGACGGCTTTTTATGTGCCGGATGCCGACGATGCGTCCACCTGTCCTGGCAAGAACCTTCGCCCGCAATACGGGGTAGGGCTTGATGCGGCCATTGCGCCGTGCTTCGGCCAGGCTGCCAAAAGCAAAGCTGTTGTCTCCGTCGCCGTCACCGCCGCTACCGCCGCCGCTACCGCCGCCGCTACCGCCGCCGCTACCGCCGCCGCTACCACCACCGTCACCATCTCCCCCGTCACCATCACCATCACCATCGCCATCGCCGCCCCCATCTCCATCTCCATCTGCGAGCGCGAGGGATATCAGGCTTTGATGAAAAGGGTTGGTGTCCACAAACAGACCTGTGAGAAAGGCTGCCAGCAGCAGAGAGGCAACTGTTAACCGTCTGGAGAATCTGTTTTCAGAAAGGATCGAGCTTCTCGACATCATTGGCGGGTTGTAGCAGCGCATTTCCGATTTTTCTTGTTGTGCGGTTTTCATTGACAGGATTCCGGTAATTATGGTTCCCGGTGCTTCGGTCGAGGGGAATTGATGCAGATATACTGACATATCGTACCATATTATCAAACAACTGCTGACGCCTGGCTGACTCTCCTTTTTCAGGCCGGAAACCGTTTGCGGGCTTCCGACCTGACATGCATTCCGGTTTTGTGGCCTGTTTGCAACAATAGCAGGATCGCGCGTAAGGATGGCGTCAGGTTGCATGTGCGATGATCCCTGCTTGTGTAGTCAGTCTGGCCGGCAATTGTGGGGTTGTTCTCCCGATCACTTTGCGATTACCGGCGAGAAGGCTGCAAATGGCAGGTGCCGGAGCGCCTGCTGCACGGCATATCTGTTGCCACACGATTGAATGTGCCGTGCGAACTTCCGGCAGTCGTTTATCGAGGAGCTCGCCCCCTTTACGGCTCCTGACGCAGGTTCAGGCAGAGGACGTGCGAAATGACTGTCGGAAGTGCCGGCGGGGTACAGGCGTCGGACAGAGCGAGTGAATATGGTCAAAATACTGTCACAGCTGAAATCCATTTTTATTTCGGCGCGAACCGATGTTCTGACCTGCCACCGGCAGGAATTTGTTTCGTTGACCCGGGCCATCATGCGGGGTTCGCAAGTCCTGCCGTCCGAATTTCTATGCCCGGGACCGGTTTATATTGCGTTGCGCAGTGCCGGCAAACAGCTTTATGAAAAATGGCATGACAATCCGACCTTGACCTGGTCACTGGCGGATGCTGTTGATGCCGTTCCCCGTGCATCGCAAACAGTGGATGCTGTTGAACTTGTACTGAGCTACCGGCACCGGACCGTTCCGGAGACGAAACTGTCGAAATTTTTTGCCAGTCGGCATCGCGGTCTGTGCGGTATGGAAATCCGTTTTGCTGGCGAGGATGTTCGGTATGGCCCGACGCAGATGGTCATCTGCAATCAGGGATTTCGGATGCTTTTTGAGCGCTTTCTGGATCGTCACGGGATCAGTGAGGCATATTTTTTCGCGAATGGTGGCCGGATCCGCCGTTTTCAGACGCGTCAGGTCGTCATCAGTTCCCGTCCGACTCCCAACGCGGTGGAACTCTACAGGGGGAACAGGCTTGTTTCCCCGGTTGATATTACCGGTCACACCGTGAACGAAATGATATCCGCCATGACCGGCTGGTGCATCCGTCAGATATCACCGGAGGGGCGGCTGTGTTGCGATGATCAACCGGGGCCCGAAACCGGCCGGCACGAGGACAATATAACGGCGCTGTTCAGGGTCAGTCGAAACCTGATACAACTGGCCAGACAGGGCGGCGATGATCGAAAAATGGCCATTGCCCGGCGTAATCTCGGTTATAATCTCAAGACCTTTATGAAAAACGGCGAGGACGACGGTCTGATCGAATCCGACGGGGTGGCCAGTCCCGGGGCGAGCGCAATGGCCGGACTTGCTCTTCTTGAATTGCCGACGCGGGACGCGGAAATGCATGACTGCCTCGACCGCCTTCAGCGCGGTATCAGGCGCCTGACCCGTGCCAACGGATCATTTCGAGGCGGGGCGGAAAAGGGCAACGAGGCGATGACCCACAACCGCGATTCCGGAACCGTGCTTCTGTTTCAGGCCGAGCAGGTTCATCGTCAGGCTGATCCCGGACTGCTTGAACGATTGAAAGGATCGATGGAGTTTTATCGCTTGTGGCACCTCAATGACCGGCATCCCTCTTTTGTTCCCCTGCACACGCAGGCTTGTGTGAGGCTATATGATTTTTTCCAGGACAGGGCGCTGGTCGAGCTGGTGTTTGATATGAATGACTGGTTGCTGTCGATGCAGCAATGGCGCAAGGTGCCGTGTCCCGACATGAAAGGACGCTTTTACGATCCGACCCGGCCTCATTTTGGTGCCCCCTGTGCCGCGACGACGGCCAGTTGCCTGCAAGGCCTGATTGCGGCCTGGCGACTTGCCGAACAGGTCGGGGACCGACAGCGTGTCAAGACTTATGGCAAGGCGATCTGGCGTGGTGTTTTCAATTTGCGCCAGTTGCAGTTTCTGGATGAAGCCGATGCCTGGTATGTTGCGAACCGCAAGCCTGTTGATGGCGGTGTGCGCACAGATATTCACGACAATGAAATCCGGATCGAAAATGTCGGCAATGCTCTTGCCGCGCTTATGGCGCTTCGTGATCTTGGCCCGGTTTTCCAGGCCGCCGCCGGGGACTGGCGATAGCGTTTGTCATGGCTGCTCATCCCCGGCCGCGATAGGAGGGAACACCCTGATCGGGGAGCCAGAGATTTTCCGGCGGGGTGCCGGTCTGCCAGAAAACATCTATGGGCATGCCGCCGCGCGGATACCAGTAGCCGCCGATACGCAGCCAGCGCGGTTCGATTTCGCGCACAAGACGCCGGGCGATACCGATGGTGCAATCCTCGTGAAAGGCGCCGTGATTGCGGAACGAGCCGAGATAGAGCTTCAGACTTTTCGATTCCACCAGCCATTCTCCCGGCACATAGTCGATCATCAGATGGGCAAAGTCCGGCTGGCCGGTGAGCGGGCACAGGGACGTGAACTCGGGCGCGGTGAAGCGCACGAGACAGTCAATATCCTGATGGGGATTGTTGACCTTTTCCAGCACCGCCGCGTCAGGACTGTCGGGCAATGCGGTTTTTGCGCCAAGCTGGGTGAGGTTTGAAACATCGGTTCTGGACATGGGTGTTTTTTCCTGCAAGTGCTTTTCCTGTTCCCCCTTTTAGGGGCGCAGGGTTATGCGGGCAACGGAAAAGCGTTGTGCACCGGTCAGGAAATATTGATAATTCCGCTGGCGACAGCCTTGGCAACGGCCTGTATTTTGGTTGTGCAGCCCAGTTTTTGCCGCGCCCGATCAAGGTGAAAGCGGATATTACGCTCGCTTTCGGCCAGAATAACCGAGGTTGCCCAGACAGATTTTCCGGAGGCGGCCCATTTCAGACATTCATATTCCTTTTCGCTCAATACGGGGGCATGTGAGGGTGCGACATTTTCCATTTCCGTGACGACCCGGTGATGATAGAAAAGGGTGATGATCTGAAAATCGCGGATCAGTTTCGGCTTGCGGGCTTTCCAGTCCCGCACGGAGTCGCTGCTGTTGATATTGAGCTGGGCGCGTTCGCCATTCAGCCCGACAACCGGCAGGCACAGCCCCTGTTTGCCAAAACCAAATTCGATAGATTCATCGAAAACCCGGCGGGCTTCCGGATTGTCTTTCGGCAAATCGTACCAGTCGAAGGGGACGTGCGCTCTGCGTCCGTAAAGGGAAACCGGGTCAACGGACAAAAAGTCATTGTCAAAATAGTGCTGTAACCATTCTCTGGGATAGGTTCCCTGGACGAAACAGCCCTTATTGGTCTGGATGGGGCTGTTAATGCGTGAATAGACCACATGATCGATGCCATACATCTCCCGGGCTGCTTCAAACAGGCCATCTGACTTCAGGGCGCAGTCCAGTCCCTGAACCCGGTCAAACAGATCATAGAACAAATGGCGGCCCATATTGTATTTCGTCCCCGGTATGGATGGAAAAACATTATCAGGTTACATATTCGCAAAACCGGCCTGTTTTTGCAAATTGAAATCATCACTTCAAATATTGCCCCCCGGACCCTGTATGCGATATGCAAGGGGTCATGAGCAGCCGGATTTCTTCGCATCGTCTTTATGTGGACACGCCCCTTACTTCAGGAAGGGTTTGCCATTGCACATCGTCGCAGGCCCACTACCTGCTGAATGTCCTGCGTCTGACCGCCGGGGCATTGCTGCCGGTTTTTAATGGTGTTGACGGCGAATGGCGCGCGGAACTGCAACCGCACGGGCGAAAGAAATGCGATCTGCTGATCCGGGAGCAGACGAGACCGCAGGCCGGGGGGCCACCGGTGCACTACCTGTTTGCACCTTTGAAAAAAGCCCGTCTGGACTATATGGCCCAAAAGGCCACCGAACTGGGGGTGCAGGCTCTGCAACCGGTTTTGACCCGGCGCACCAATGTGGCACGTGTGAAAGAGGAGCGGTTGCGGGCCAATATTATCGAGGCCGCGGAACAGTGCGGTATTCTGCGTTTGCCGGAATTGCACCCGGTCACCCGACTGGAGCAGATGCTGACGCAATGGCCGCACGACAGGCCGCTGGTTTTTTGCGATGAGTCGGCCTGTATCAGCTCTCCGGTGAAAGCCCTGTCCCGGCTGGCCCCCGGAAAGCCGCTCGGGGTGCTGATCGGGCCGGAAGGCGGATTTGATAAAGATGAGCGGGCACAACTGCTGGCTTTGCCCTTCGTTCATGCCATTTCTCTTGGCCCGCGCATCATGCGCGCCGATACTGCCGCTGTTGCCGCCCTGACGCTGGTCAATGCGGTGCTGTTTGACGGACAGTGAAGGGCGGGCGAGGATCGTCCAGACAACTGCGGACCACAAAAATTGCCGCATGATAGCGGGTGAGGGCTTGCATCATGGCGGCGCGCGCGCCATAAGCGCACAGGACAATTCGCCAGACCGGATGGTCTGATTGATAATCAGGAACAGGGAACGGGCAATGGCAGAAGCAGACACCGCCGCCGTGGTGGAAAATCGCGACGAGCTGGTCGCCTATCTGGAATCGGGCTGCAAGCCGGGGAGTGAATGGCGCATTGGCACCGAGCACGAGAAATTCGGTTTTCATACCGAAGACTGCTCACCGCTGCCCTACAAGGGGGAACGCGGCATTCATGCCATGCTGATCGGCATGCAGGAGCATTGCAACTGGAAGGTCGAATATGAAGGGGAAAACATTATCGGTCTTCACTGTCCGGTCAGTGGTTCGATTACCCTTGAACCTGGCGGCCAGTTCGAGTTGTCGGGGGCGCCGCTGGATAATATCCACGAGACCTGCTGCGAGGTCATGCGCCATCTGTCGGATGTAAAAAAGGTCGCCGATCCCCTTGATATCAAATTTCTGGGTATGGGGTTTTCGCCCAAATGGCGGCTTGATGAAGTGCCGGTGATGCCCAAAGGCCGTTATAAAATCATGCGGGAATATATGCAAAAGGTCGGGACGCACGGCCTTGATATGATGTTCCGCTCCAGCACGGTGCAGGTCAATCTGGATTTTTCCAGTGAGGCCGACATGGTCAAAAAGCTGCGCGTCTCGCTGGCCTTGCAGCCGATTGCCACCGCCCTGTTTGCCAGTTCACCCTTTACCGATGGCAGGCCGAACGGCTTTTTGTCCTACCGCTCCGAGGTCTGGCGTCACACGGATGCGGCGCGCACCGGCATGTTGCCAATGGCATTTGAACAGGGCTTTGGCTTTGAGCAATATGTTGATTATGCCCTCGATGTGCCGATGTATTTTGTCTATCGCGACGGCACCTATGTTGACGCGTCCGGGCAGTCCTTTCGCGATTTTCTGGCCGGAAAACTTCCTGCCCTGCCGGGAGAAAAGCCGAATTTGAATGACTGGGAAAATCATCTCACCACCCTGTTTCCCGAGGTGCGGGTCAAGCGTTATATGGAAATGCGCGGTGCGGACAGTGGCCGCTGGCGCAAGCTGTGTGCCTTGCCCGCTTTATGGAGCGGTCTGCTTTATGACGAGGATGTGCTGCAAGCGGCTTTTGATCTGGTGAAGGACTGGCGTGTGGAGGAACGCCAGACCTTGCGCGACGAGGTGCCCCGGACAGCCCTGCAAACAGGGTTTCGCGGGGGCACGGTGCTGGATATTGCTCGCGAACTTTTGCCCCTGTCACGGGCCGGTCTGAAAGCGCGGGCCCGCCTTAATGACAGCGGCGAAGACGAGCGCATC
This sequence comes from Hyphomicrobiales bacterium, assembly GCA_027069645.1. GTDB lineage: Bacteria > Pseudomonadota > Alphaproteobacteria > Rhizobiales > JAKIUO01 > JAKIUO01. The sequence goes on along the minus strand of JALXEI010000262.1, from coordinate 2,667 downwards.
TATCTTGGCACTCTTGAGGAGATTGTCGAGGAAGGACGCACACGCGCCGAACGATTGCTTGATCGCTATCAAAACGAATGGAATAATGATATAGATCAATTGTTCGTGGATCAGGCCTACTAGCACAATGCCGGGATTGATCTGAATATATTGTGGCAATTGGTTCGATTTGGATATTTTGAGAGAAGAGGGGGAAGGATATGAGCGATATTGACAGCGGTGAGATTATGGCCGCAGCGCCTTCAGGGGGGGCTCATACTTCGATCGAGTGGCACAAGGTGCCCGGGCTCATCGGGCTCAGCATCAAAATCTTTTTTCTGCGTATCATTACCCTTGGCATCTACTATTTCTGGGGCAAGACGGAAACCCGCCGCCGCATCTGGTCGGCCATACATGTGGAACAGCAACCGCTCGAATATACCGGCACCGGCAAGGAGCTTTTTCTCGGCTTTCTGATTGTGCTGTTTCTTGTCATGTTACCGCTGTTCGCCATTCTTGTGGGCGTGCAGTTCATCGCCATGCAGACCTTCGGTCCTGAAAGTCCGCTTGTGGGACTGGCGGTTATGCCGGTCTATCCGGTGATTTTCTATCTGATCGGCGTGGCGCAATACCGGGCCCGGCGCTATCGCCTGTCGCGCACCAACTGGCGCGGTATTCGCGGCTCGATGGCCGGCTCGCCGTGGAAATATGGCTGGACCTATCTGTGGACGCTGCTGCCGCTGATTTTTTCGCTGGGCTGGCTGGCCCCCTGGCGTTCGACAAAATTGCAGCGCATTTTGACCAATGATACACGCTTTGGCGAGGAACCCTTGCGCTTTACGGCAGGTGCCAAACCGCTTTACGGGCGTTTTGCCATTTTGTGGTTTGGTGTGCTGGCTCTCTATGCCGGGGCTGGCGGGCTGCTTTACGTGCTGTTTGCCGACAAGCTGATCATTGCGGCGCTGGCAAAAGTGCCGTTGCCACTTACGGATTATCTGGCAATGGCGGCGATTATTTTTCTGGCTCTTGTCGTCTATGCTGTTATCAGTGCTTCCTATTACTCGAAACTCAGCAATCATTTTGCCAATCATACCTTTATCCAGAACGCGCGTTTCAATCTGGAGACAAGGGCCGGAAGCCTGATTGCTCTGATCCTGACCAATACGCTGATCAGCCTGTTCAGTCTGGGCATTCTGACGCCTCTGGTTCAGGCACGGCTGGCGCGTTATTTTGTGCAACGAACCAGCATTGAAGGGCAGATTGATTTTGACAGGATCGCCCAGAGCCAGGCGGCTCTTGACAGGACAGGCGAAGGTCTGGCCGAGGCCTTTGATATCGATGCCTTCTGATCCGGTTCCGGTGCCTTCTGCCGGTTCTGAAAAAACGATGGAGTATGCCGATGGATGAGGCGGGCCGGAACAGCGGTGTTTTTGAGGGTGTTTACAGCGATGGCGTGACGGCGGGCTCGCAAAACCTGCTTGTGTCATTTGCGATTGACCGTCTGCAATTGCGCACGATCGAGGGCGATCCTGTTGCCGAATGGCCCTATGACGAAATTACCTCAGTCGAGCATTTGCATCCCGGCGAGGCGGCACAGCTCGGCATTGCGGACAATCCGGGGGCGCGGCTTTATATCAGGCGCGGCGATTTTGCAGGGCAACTGATCGAACATTTGCCCCATATGTCGCGGCGGGCCGCCAACAAACGCCTTTATATTCCGCTGGGGATTGTAGGGCTTGTTCTCGCCGCTGTTATCGGTGGTATCTGGCTGGCGGGTTATTCCGTTCCCGAGGCGATTGCGCATTTGATCCCCGACAAGGTGCGCAAGGGCATGGGAACTCAGGTTATTGCCAGTCTCTCCGGTGGTAGAAAAGCCTGCTCGGGTGTCGAGGGGCGCAGGTCTCTTGACAAAATCGTCGAGCGCATCAGCGCCGCGTCAGGTCACAAGGGGCAGTTTAATGTCAAAATCATGCCTCTGGGTATGTTGAACGCCTTTGCCGCTCCCGGCGAACAGATTGTCGTCAGCAAAAAACTGGTTGACTTTGTGCGCTCCCCCGAGGAACTGGCCGGGGTCATTGCCCATGAAATGGGGCATGGCATCAGGCGACATCCGGAAGCCGGGATCGTGCGGGCCGTGGGGATTTCTGCCGGAATCAACATCGCTTTTGGCGGTGCTCCCGGCGGGATTGGAGATATCGGTGCCATGCTGTTGCAGCTTAAATATTCCAGATCGGCAGAATCCGAAGCCGATGCCATCGCGCTGTCCACATTGAAAAAGGCCGAAATTCCCCCCAAACCCTTCGCCTCGTTCTTTGTCCGGCTTGAAAAAGAGCATGGTCTTTTTGATGATGACGAGTTGGCGAAAGCCGGGGATGTCGGGGCAAAATCAGCAAAGGGAAAGAATAAAGGGGACGAGATATCAGGCAAAAAGGACACGGTCGAAAAGCGCCGCAAACGCCTTGCAAGCTATCGCCGGTTGCGCAAAAGTCTGCAACTGTTAAGTACGCACCCCTCATCGCCGCAGCGGATTGCCGTTATCAACAACCAGCCCGACTGGAAAACGAGGCCGCTTTTGTCGAAAAAGGAATGGCAGGCGCTGCGCCATATTTGTGACAAGGGAACGTAATCATACATTATTGACCCGGTATCAGCGGGACAACCGGTTTCGGTCGGTATAATATATGAAGC
>JALXEI010000261.1 GCA_027069645.1 Hyphomicrobiales bacterium | reverse complement strand
ATATTGGCCAAAGCAGATGCCGAGGAAGCACGGTTGCGCGCCGGACTTGTGCGCGACATGCTGGAAAAGAATGGCGAGATTCACAGTACCGGCAAGGTGCTCAACGGCGGGTTGATCCAGCGCCTGCTGATGAAGCGTTCGCGATTGCAAAGACGTCTCGCCGATATGGAAGTGACACTGCTTCCCTCCCATCCGCAATTGAAACGCCTGCGCCGGGAGATGGCGACCCTCAATGTCCAGATTAAAAACGAGGCCCGGAAAACCGTTGCCCGTCTGGAAGATGAGGCACGCCTTGCCGCGGTGCGGGAAAAGTCATTGCGCGACAGCCTGGCCCGGCTCGAAAAGACGGCAACGAAACCCCTGGTAACAGCGCAACGCCAGCCCAATGCCGCTCCGGCGGCTATTGCGGTTGATGGTCGTCGCGAAAAGCTGACGGAAATCGAAACCCGAATGGAAGCAGCCAGACAGGAACTGGAGAGGTTGACGGTTTTGGAGCAGGGGGATGAGAAAAGGTTTGAGGCGACCGGGAAGCCCCTGTTAAAAGCTTTTGTCATTTCGCCGGCAGTGGCTGTCAGGACGCCGGTTTTTCCAAAAAAGGGACCGATGGCGCTGCTCGGGATGCTGGCGGCGCTGGGGCTGGGTCTTGCCGTTCAGTTGATCACGGGGCGCCGGAGCAAACCGCAAGACGTGATGGTCGCACGAATGGAAAATGGCAAATCGCCAGCGCCGGATTTGCCGGGACGAAAGCCGGATGCTTTCGTTTCCGAAGAAGATTTTATCATTACGCCTGCATCGGGTTGATCCTGCACACCCTGTTTCCTTTTGACAGTTTCGGTCTTTTTATGCTCTTGCTGTCCCAGGCCGTAAACTCATAAACAGGATCGGGAATGGTGCCAAAAGCGCAAAAATACGAGGTTAAAATGATCGCCGCACGTACTTTCGTACGTGCAAGATCATTTTGGCCGCGGATTGCAGCGCTTTTGGCATCCTGCGGACAGGGCATATTTGCTCCCCCGCTGTGTTGCAAGCTCTTGAAAACCGGAAGGTTTCCTGCGAACTTGCGCCTTGCAGGAAAACAAATCTGCTCCTGCCATTTCGATCCTGTTTATGAGTTTGCGGCCCAGGACAAAAGGTAAGGAAGCGGGAAAGCTGAAAAATGAAACCGGTTCGAATTTGGCTCTATATTCTGTGTGCTATGGTGTTTGGAATGGTCATGCTGGGCGGGGCGACGCGTCTGACCGACAGCGGTCTGTCGATTACCGAATGGAAACCGCTGATCGGCATGATCCCGCCGCTGGATGACCGGGACTGGCAGGAGGTTTTTCAGAAATATCAGCAAACCCCCGAATACAGCCGCGTCAATGAAGGTATGAGCCTTGCCGCCTTCAAGCGCATTTTCTGGTGGGAGTGGTCGCACCGGTTTCTCGGGCGCCTGGTCGGTTTTGTCCTTGTGCTGCCCTGGCTGTTCTTTACCCTTGCCGGGAAAATTCCCCGGGCGTTGCAGCCGCGCTTGCTGATCATGCTGTTGCTGGGCGGATTACAGGGTTTTCTGGGCTGGTATATGGTCAAAAGCGGCCTTGTTGACCGGGTTGATGTTTCGCAATACCGCCTTGCCATTCACCTGCTGATGGCGGCGCTGATTTTCTGGTATATCCTGTGGGTGGCGCTGGGCTTGCAGGGCGAGCGCAGATTTCAGCCGGTTTTGCCCTTGCAGTCACATGATGTGGTGATGGCTGGCGTGCTGACGGTTCTGCTGTTGATACAGATCGGTTTCGGGGCGCTGGTGGCCGGGTTGCATGCCGGGTTGTCTCACAATACCTGGCCCCTTATGGATGGACAGTTTATCCCCGATGGCCTGGGGCTGCTGGATCCAAAGATCATCAATCTGTTCGAAAATGTCATGACCGTGCAGTTCGATCACCGCATGATGGCCTATCTGATCGCCCTGCTGGTGGTGCTGCACAGCTTTCTGGTCATTCGCAAGAGCGACGGGGTCATCAGGTCAAGTGCGTCCGGTCTGTTACTGCTGGTTCTGTTTCAGATCGCGCTGGGGATTGCCGTTTTGCTGCTGGTGGTGCCGTTCTCGCTGGCCCTTGCCCATCAGGCGCTGGCCTTTATCACTTTCGCCTTCGCCATTCGTCACTTTTTCCTGATTAAAACAGCAGCATCCCGGCACCAGAGTTGAAGCGGGGGGGCTCAACTGCCGGGCAAGAGGCGCCGGTGTTCGATCTTGACGCAACGGTCCATGACAACGGCAAGTCCGGCCGCGCGGGCGATGGCGGCGGCCTCGTCATTGACAATGCCGAGTTGCATCCAGACCGTTTGCGCACCGGTGGCGATGGCTTCCTCGACGATCGGCGTGACAAATTCGGAGCGTCTGAAGATATCTACCATATCAACACGTTCCCCGATATCGCCGAGGCGGGCATAAACCGTTTCGTCGAGGATTTTTTTGCCGGCCTGTCCGGGATTGACCGGGATCACCCGGTATCCGGCAGCTTGCAGATAGGCCATGACCTGATGGCTCGGACGCGCTTCCTTTGGGCTGGCCCCGACCATCGCGATGGTTCGGGTGCGGGTGAGAATATTGACGAGGTCTTCATCGGCGGGTGAGCGGGGCATGGCGGTCTCTTTCTGCGAATTGGCGAGAAATTTGTGTGGTAAAATAATACCACACAAATAAACAATTGAAATACAACGATAATATTAAAATTACGAGCTTGACATGGCTATAGCTGCCAGCCTATATGATATCTCCCGATTATCAAGATGCGAGGGCGTTTTTACGCCCTTTTTCAGTTCAGGATTCCAACAGACATGAAAACCTATACGGCGAAGCCGAAGGATATCGAAAAGAAATGGCTGCTGATTGATGCCGAGGGGCTCGTTGTCGGGCGCCTCGCAACACATATTGCCATGCGGTTGCGCGGCAAGCACAAGGCCACATTCACCCCCCACATGGATTGCGGGGACAACATCATCGTCATCAATGCCGACAAGGTAGTCTTCACCGGCAAAAAGCGGGAAGACAAGACCTATTACTGGCATACCGGTTATCCCGGTGGTATCAAGAGTCGCAAGGCTGCCCGGATCCTTGACGGCCGTTTTCCGACAAGGGTTCTGGAAAAAGCCGTTCTGCGCATGATGCCCGGTGGCCCGCTCAGTCGGGCGCAGATGAAAAATCTCCATCTCTATGCCGGGGATACTCATCCTCATGAAGCGCAAAAGCCTGAAAAACTCGATCTTGCCGGTATGAACGCCAAGAATGTTCTGCGGCCGAAAAACATGGATTAGGTCGCGAGACCGTCAATCAGGGGGCCGCGGTCAGGCACCGTCGCCCGTCAACACGTTATTTAAGGGAGTGCACCTTCATCATGGGTGACAAGGAAATCAAATCTCTGGAAGAGCTGGGCAAGGCCACAGCCGATACCGATGCGAAGGCCGAAGCGGCCGCATCGGGTGATGCCCCGGCGGCAGCGCAGGACACTGTCGAAGCACCTGCAACCACTGAACCGGCAGCCCCGGTCTATGAACAAAAGCTTGATGCGCACGGGCGCGCCTATGCGACCGGTAAACGAAAAAATGCGGTGGCGCGCGTCTGGATCAAACCGGGCAATGGCAAAATTACTGTCAACGGTCGTGAATTCAGGACCTATTTCGCCCGCCCGGTACTGCAACTGATCATTCATCAGCCGATCATCGCAGCAGAACGCAAGGATCAGTATGATATTGTCTGTACGGTGAAAGGCGGCGGGCTTTCCGGTCAGGCCGGAGCCGTGCGTCATGCGGTGTCGAGAGCCCTGACCCATTATGAGCCCGAACTGCGCGGCGTGTTGAAAAAAGGCGGCTTCCTGACCCGTGACAGCCGCGTTGTCGAACGCAAGAAATACG
>JALXEI010000260.1 GCA_027069645.1 Hyphomicrobiales bacterium | reverse complement strand
CGAGTGAATCAGGTCAACATATAAATTTTGACTTGCCCCGCACCTCAAGCTGGGGGACAATGATCGTTCTGGTCCACAGGAAGATACCGGCTTTCAAAAGGTATGATGCGATGATTGGCCTTGTCATTGTCACACACGGGGCACTGGGGCGCGAATTTCGTCGTGCACTTGAGCATGTCGTTGGTCCGCAAACCCAGTTTGAAACGATTGCAGTAGATGAAGATTTCGACAAGGATGAATTGCTGTCGGGGATTCGCGCCAGTATCAGGCGGGTCAATCATGGCGATGGTGTTGTGCTGCTCACCGATCTTTTTGGCAGCACCCCTTCCAATCTGGCTGTCGATGCCATGAACGGATCACGAATTGAACTGATCAGCGGCATCAACCTTCCCATGCTCATTTCCCTCGCCAGCAACCGTCAGAATAGCGACATGGCGCATCTTGTCAGCGAGGCCAAGTCCTGCGGGCGACGCTATATTCATGTCGCCAGTGACATGATGTGTCGCTTTCCCCGCCCCCGCTCCTGACAGAAAAGTTCAGCCTCCCCATGAACAGCAATACAAACGAACACTCTGCCCGAGTCCTGATCAGCAACACCAAAGGATTACATGCCCGGGCCTCCGCCCTGTTTGTCAATTGCGCTCAACAGTTCAATGCAGAAATCACCGTTTCCAGGGATGGTGAAACTGTGTCAGGCGTCTCGATCATGGATTTGCTGATGCTGGCCGCCAGCAAGGGGACGACCATCACCCTCACGGCCAGCGGTCCGCAAGCAAAAGAGGCCATCGAACAACTGGTGAAACTGGTTGAAGCCCGGTTTCATGAAGATGAGTGATCACGGGAATCCATAGTTGCGGACAAAAACACACAGAAAAGATCAGTCTTTATAATTACCGGTATTACCAGGGCATAAAACTGTTCATGAAGGTCATTGGGCGTCCTATGCTGCGATTCATGTCGGTCACGCTTCCGGTCATCACATACATGCGCGAATTCATGGCGCTCATCTGTCGGTTCATGCCCTCCATATGCGCATTCATAACCAGCATGCGCTTGTTCATGATCTCCACCTGTTTGCGCATGGCTTTCATCTCTGTCAGCTTGTCATTCATCTCGGGCATGATTTTGGCGATAACCTTCATATCCTGGTGCATTTCATGGATACTGCCGGTCAGACGGTTCATATTTCTTGAAAGCGACTCCATGTGAAATCCCATATTCGGGTCAAATTTTTCGGCAATCAGCCGCATATCCTTGCCAAGATGATACATCAGGAAAAAACCGTAGGCCATAACCAGCACAAGGATCAGCAATGCCGGATAAATAATACGCTCCCAGCGCCTGACGGCCCCCTCGAACACATCAGCAAACCGCTCGAAGGCTTCCGGCGCAAGATTAATCTGCGTCGTGTGCAGAGCATCCTCACTGCTTTCACTCACATCGGAAAGTCTGGGGAAACTCTCCCCTTCCTCTCCAGTCGATTTTTTTGCCATGAAATTCCATTTCCGGGCGAGACATATTCCGGACACTACGCATGACTGTCCCACCCTGCAATCAAGAATAGGGCATTATAACGATTTTATCAATTCAATGTCATTGATCCGGCGGTAATTTTTGCTTTTGAGCTTAATATATCGAATAAAACAACATGTCACAGCTATATTTTGATGAACTTTCTCCCGATCGCATGCCGTTCCCTGCCAAATCGCCTTATCGAGGGGAAATGGTGACATTGTTTCTGGTTCGGGTTGTTCTTCTGCGGTGCTTATATAAAAAAAACTTTATATGTTTGTTGCACCTTCCCCGCCGGAACGCTATGTAGGATCAAAATCGCCTGTCCCGGCTGATCAGATTCTTTGAACAATGGACATAAAGGACCTTCCAATGGATGATTTTATCATAGCCGATATTGGCCTTGCCGACTGGGGCCGCAAGGAAATCGAGATTGCCGAAACCGAAATGCCCGGCCTTATGGCCTGCCGCGAGGAATATGGCCCCAAACAGCCTTTGAAAGGGGCGCGTATCACCGGCTCGCTGCACATGACCATTCAAACCGCCGTACTCATTCAAACGCTGGAGGCGCCCGGAGCACAGGTGCGCTGGGCGACCTGCAATATTTTCTCAACACAGGACCACGCCGCCGCCGCCATTGCCGACAATGGCACACCGGTTTTTGCGGTGAAAGGCGAAAGCCTTGAGGAATATTGGGAATATGTCGATCGCATCTTTGACTGGCCCAAAACCGATGACAACCCGGATGGAACCCCCAACCTCATTCTTGACGATGGCGGCGATGCGACCATGTACATTATCCTTGGGGCCAAGGCCGATGCGGGAGAGGACATCATTCCCAATCCCGGCAATGAAGAGGAAAAGGTCGTCAAGGCGCAAATCCTCAAACGCGCCAAAGCTTCACCCGGCTGGTTCACAAAACAACGTGATGCCCTGCTTGGCGTTTCGGAAGAAACCACCACCGGTGTGCACCGGCTTTATCAGTTGCAGGAAAAGGGTGAGCTGCCCTTCCCGGCCTTCAACGTCAATGACAGTGTCACCAAGAGCAAATTCGACAATCTTTATGGCTGCCGCGAAAGTCTGGTCGACGGGCTGCGTCGCGCCACAGACGTGATGATTGCGGGCAAGGTTGCTGTGGTTTGCGGCTATGGCGATGTTGGCAAGGGATCAGCGGAAAGCCTGCGCTCGCAGGGCGCACGGGTGATCGTAACCGAAATTGACCCGATCTGCGCCTTGCAGGCCTCGATGGAAGGCTATGAGGTGGCAACCATGAAAACCGCCGCGCCGCTTGGCGATATATTCGTCACCACAACAGGCAACAAGGATGTCATCACGCTGGACGATATGCGCAACATGAAAGACCGCGCCATTGTCTGCAATATCGGCCATTTTGACAGCGAAATCCAGATCGATGCTCTGCGCAATTTCAAATGGACCAACATCAAGCCGCAGGTCGATGAAGTCGAATTTCCCGATGGCAAAAAACTGATCGTGCTGGCCGAGGGACGCCTGGTCAATCTGTCCTGCGCCACCGGCCACCCGAGCTTTGTCATGTCGGCAAGCTTTACCAATCAGGTACTGGCACAGATGGAGCTGTTCGGCAATGCGGACAAATATGAAAACAGGGTCTATATCCTGCCCAAAAATCTGGACGAAAAAGTCGCCAAACTACATCTCGACAAGCTGGGCGTACAACTGACAGAACTGACTGACGAGCAGGCCGCCTATATCGGTGTGCCAAAGAACGGCCCATTCAAGCCGGAACATTATCGCTATTAAAAACGCGTTCATTTCAGGGCTTTCCGGCCCGAAATCACGGGCGGCTTCCCTTGCCGGGAGGTCGCCCGTTTGATTATATTTACACGATCTTGCGAAGCTGTTTTGCCAGGGGTAAACAGAAGTTATGACTCATCAGCAAGATCTCGCTTTAACCCTCGAAGCGCTCGAAAACTTTCTTTGCCAGGCCCGTGAACGCAAGACGCCGGTGCTGCGTCAGCCGCCCATGCAAAAACTGGCCGAGCAGCTTGATCTCGACAGGCTGATCAGGGAGGGCGGGCTGCATGGCGATACCCTGAAAACCTTTCTCTCGACCTATCTCGACAATGCCACCCGTATTCACCACCCGGCCTGCATGGGCCATCAGGTCTCCTGTCCGACGCCCTCGGGGACCATTGCCGGGCTGATCGACAGCGCCACCAACAACCCGACAGCCATATACGAGATGGGGGCCGCCGGCGCCACCATTGAATATGTCATCATCAACTGGATGCTGGAAAAGGCCGGCTGGGTCCCCGCTCCCTTGCCGGGCCAGCCTTCCCGTGACGGGGTCTGCGGCGGCGGGGTTCTGACACATGGTGGCTCCCTCGCCCAGCTCACCGCCC
>JALXEI010000259.1 GCA_027069645.1 Hyphomicrobiales bacterium | reverse complement strand
TGCCGGTCTATGTGGCAACGGCCTGCCGAAATGGCCTGCGCTTTGCGCTTCGTCTCAACCGCTTTGGCAAGATCAACCGTCAGAAACGCATTGGCCGTTGCGGGCCGGTGGCAACCCCGCGTCCGGTGCCGCATGTCCCGCGTGATCCGGGCCTGACATTGCCGCAGATCCGGGCGGATTTGCGCGACCGCGGCTTCCGGGATATCCGCTTTACCGATCGGCAACTGCCGACCTATGTGGCAACGGCCTGCCGGAACGGGCGACGCTTCCGTCTGACCATGAATCGCTTTGGCAAGATCAACCGTCAGAAACGCATTGGTCGTTGCGGGCCGGTGACAACCCCGCGTCCGCCTGCTGTTGATGCGCTGCGCCCGCAGGACATCAGGGCTCTTTTGAAACGGCGCGGGTTTGATCGTATCATCTTTATCGACAGGCGGTTGCCCACTTATATTGTCCGGGCTTGCAGAAATAACCGGCGCGTTGAGCTGCATCTCAATGGTGAGGGTGAAATTCGTCGTCGTGATCGACTGGGACGTTGCGCCATTCCGGAGACCGGAATGCGCCCGCCGCAGGTCAGACAGGCCCTGCGTACCAGGGGTTTTTCGCGTATTCTGTTTCTTGACCACGAATTGCCGGTCTATGTTGTGGAGGCCTGCCGTTATGATCGCAAATATGAATTGCGCCTAAACCGGTTTGCCCGCATCCTGCGCAAGACCGATATCGGGCGGTGCCGGACACAACATATGAATCGTGGTCTGTCACCGCGCGAAGTGCGAGATGTTTTGCGGCGTCGCGGCTATCGCAAGATCGACTTTTTTGATCGAACACTGCCGCGCTATGGCGTCACGGCCTGTCGGCGCGGGCAGAAATTTCGCATGAAGCTCAACCGCTTTGCCGAAATCCGCCAGCGCCGCCGCATCGGCTTTTGCCAGCCGCCGGTCACAGCGCCACCTGTCGTTGACAATTATTATTATGACGAGGTCGACGAGGCGGAAATTGACGCAACGGGAAATGTCGATCCGGAAACCTGCCAGACCTATCTTGATGCTCTGGTCAGCCGCAATCGCATTCACTTCGATGTTGCCAGTGCCGCGCTTCGTCCCTCCAGCTATGGTTTGTTGCGACGCCTCGCGCGGGTGATGAACCGCTGCTCGTCCTCGCGTATCGAAATTTCCGGCCATACGGACAGTGACGGATCAAGAGCCTATAACCTGGATCTGTCGCGACGCCGGGCCAGAACGGTAGTCGGATTTCTTGCTGAAGAAGGTATTTCCCTGCGCCGCATGACGGCTTTTGGCTATGGTGAAGACCGGCCACTGGTGCCATACGAAAGAACAGAACGCGACAAGGCGCGGAACCGACGCATCGAGTTCACGGTCATCTGGGGTGATGACGATTTTTAACGCCGGCTGAAATGCGAGGGGTAACGTGAAAAACCTTCGCGCATAAGGTAGATGTCAGGTTGAATTTGCAAGCATATGAATTTTGATTCGTTGGAGCAGTGAGTTGGGTTGAACCGCAATTCTGATAATCAGCAGAAATGGACAACACAAATGAAAATCACCCTCAGTTACAACAAGATCAAACACTGGCCCGACCGGTTCGTCTCGGCGATTATCCATGTGCTTGAACGCGTGGTCACTTTTTCGGCGATCGTGTTGATGGGCTATATTCTTCTGGGACTCATCATGCTTTATGTACCGGGTCTGCCGGTGCTCTGGCGGCCTCCCAAACGAAACCCGGACATGTTGCTGTTTGCAGCGGCGGCCTGCCTTTACGTTCTGCGTCGAAAATAGTCCCGGTCAGGTGGCGCGGTCACGCGGCTTTCGAGTGGAAAAAACAGGGTGCCGACATTCTTCCCTCCTCATACCGGAATGCGAAAAGAATGACCTTTGTATTCGGTCAGGTTTGTAAACCACACTGCCTCGGGCCGTGGCCAGAGTTACCAGTGATATGGATTTGTTTTTATTCATTTACTCAATGCATTCCTTGCTTTCTACTCCTGGCGTCCGGCTCTGCGCCTGTCGCTTGCCCGGGAAGCAAAACAGCCGGACGGGAAGAAAAATGTGAGGCAATCATGTTATCTTCGCTACAGGATATCACCTGACGCATCCACACAAGAAAAAGCCCTCGAATACGGGACTGGCCAGTGTTCGTTGGAAAACTTCCTGGCCCGGTTCCAAACCGGACTCCTGTCAAACAGATCAGGATGATCTGTACCTGCGCACAAAAGTTTTCGGGCGCGGTTGATTTGTCGTTGCCCGTTGCGATCCGTTGAAAAAAGCATTGCCAGTCCTGACGCCGGTCATATACATTTCGACCAACCGGAATGATGAACGCGATGGTGGCGCTGTTGTATTCCGTGGCTTTTGGAGGCGACACGGTAAATAATGGTCCTGTTGACAAACAAAGGCGCAAATCCTCCGTCTGTCATCTGCGGAGAAAACAGAAATGAAAGGGATACCTGGTCATGAGTGGAGTAACGGTGGTGGCGGTGGACGGTTCGAAACATACCGAACATACCCTGCAAAAGGCCATTGAGGTCGCACAGAAAAATGATGAAGATCTGGTCATTGTTCACGTCACGACGCCCCATGTTCTGGGGCCTGAAGAGCTGGAATATGCGGAAAAGCGATGCGGGGACAAATTTAAAAGTCTGGTAAGGGGGGATTTTCTGCCTGATTTTCCGACGGACAATGAGTCGGAGCGCAAATATATTGGTGACTATGTCAGGGCCCGCGAGATTTTTCAGAAGGTTTATGGTGAGGATATTCTCAAACGGGCTCGGGAACAGGCCGAAAAAGCCGGTCTCACAAACATAAAGACCGTTCTGGAAACAGGTGATGTGGCACAGGTTGTGCTTGATATTGCCAAAAAACATGATGCCGGTCTGATAGTTGTCGGTCGACACGGACATGGTCGTATTCGTGAATTTTTCCTTGGAAGTACGGCTCAGAAAATACTGCAACAGGCCGACCGGACAGTGCTGGCCGTGGAATAAACACCAATTATTTTCGGCTTTCCCGGCCGGGAAAAATTGTCTTTCTGCCTGCATTGCATGGATATTTACTGTAAAAAGAGGTCGGACTGAGATCCTGTGGCCATTTCGGGCTATTCTGATGCATTTTGGAAAGAAAGATCAATGATCAATTTGCGTCCTGTCCTGCTGGTCATTGGAACGATGGTCGCGACCCTTGGTTGTGCCGAGATGGTTCCGGCAATCTATGATCTGTCACTGGGGAATGAAGACTGGCAGGTTTTTGCCGGGTCGTCGCTGTTTACGGTTTTTGTCGGCCTTGGCATCAATCTGGCGACAAGGGACGGGGATCGGGATATGACGATCCGCGAGGCTTTCATCATGACGGCCGGGGCGTGGATTGTGTTGACGGGTTTTGGCGCCATTCCCTTTGTTCTGTCTTCATGGCAACTGAGCTATGCCAGCGCCTATTTTGAAGCCATGTCGGCGATCACCACAACCGGCGCGACGGTTGTATCCGGGCTCGACAAATCACCGCCGGGATTGTTGTTGTGGCGTGCCGAATTGCAATGGCTGGGCGGACTGGGGGTGATTGTCATGGCCATTGCCGTATTGCCGATCCTCAAGGTTGGCGGCATGCAAATGTTCAAGGTCGAGGCCTTTGATACAGCGGGAAAGATCCTGCCGCGCGCCACCCAGATTTCGGGGATACTGACCACAGTCTACGTGGTTCTGACTGCAATTTGTGCGCTGTGTTATTATCTTGCCGGTATGAACGGATTTGATGCTGTTGTTCATGCCATGACCACGCTGGCTACCGGTGGCATGTCCAGTCATGATTCATCAATAGGCCATTTTGACAGCCTGTCAATCGAGCTTATAGCTATCTTTTTCATGATCGTTGGCAGTCTGCCATTCCTGCTCTATGTGCGCTTTATTCAGGGCCATCCCCTGGCCCTGTTGCGCGACAAGCAGGTGCATGGTTTTTTTCTTGTGGCAACCGTCGCAATCTTTCTGGCCTGGCGTTCGCAGGCAACGGGAGGCCACGAGCCGGGGCTGCTGGAATTGCGAGATGCCAGCTTTTCGGTGATTTCGGTAATGACCGGGACAGGTTATACAACCGTTGATTACAGCAAATGGAGTATTTTTGCCGCCACTCTGTTTTTTATTGTGACCTTTATTGGCGGATGTTCAGGCTCGACCTCCTGTGGCATGAAGATTTTTCGTTTTCAGATTATTCTGACCAGTCTGCGCACACGGGCCCGCAAGATGCTCTATCCAAACGGCGTATTCATGCAACGCTATAATGGCCATACCCTGACAGATAATGATGTAAGTTCGGTGATGGGTTATTTCTTTTTGTTTATTGTGAGTTTTTTCGTGATCTCCGGATTGCTCCGTTTTCTGGGGCTTGATCTCATTACCGCCCTGTCGGCGACCGGCACCTGTATGGCCAATGTCGGCCCCGGTCTGGGGGAAGTGGTGGGACCGGCAACGAATTTCGGGGCCCTGTCCGATACGGTCAAATGGATATTGTCCTATGCGATGCTACTGGGGCGGCTGGAAGTCTTTGCCATTCTGGTTTTCCTTCTGCCTTCTTTCTGGCGTGTTTGACCTCGCGGTTGCAGCAGAATCAAAGTTCTTCCGGTGTGAAGGGCTGTTCCGGTTTTTTCGCCAGTCTGATTTTTTCTTTCCTCGCAAGGCAATGATAGATATCACTGATTTTTTGCAACGGGTTTTCTGCTTTTTTCAGCGGGGTTGGCGGGTCGGCGGTTCCGTTTTCCGTTATTTGTTCAATAGAAGCATGCAATGACTGCCAGTTGTCGGTTTCGAATTGTTCGGTACCGGCGGGGCGGGGCACGCAGTCCGAAGCAATAACCGGTACGCCATAGTGCAGGGCTTCGCGAATGGCAACGGCGTCTCCGTCACGATCTGTCGCCCTGATATACAGGTCGGCATGTGAGAGCAGCCAGGAAAATTCCTCGGCCGCAAGGTTTGAAGTCATATGAAAATCGATGCCGGATTCTTCAACCTGTCTGGCCAGCCGGGCGAGATAGGGCTCGTCTCTTTCATTGTAGATGCAAAACACCAGCTTGATGGACGCCCTGTTCTTCAAATGGCTTACAGCCCTGACAATGTGATGATATCCATAAAGAGGGAGGCCGTTTCCCGAAGACAGAAAAAGTTTTTGCTGTTTTGCATGTGCTGCGTCAACAAGGGATGTGACGCGCTTGCTGTGCTTTTTTCGCGGGGGCAAAAAGGCGGGGATAACCGTGGCGTTTTGTGGTTTGAGACCGTAATTCAGCAGGGTATCAAGCTGTTCCCTGTTGACGGGGATAATATGGCCGGAAAGGGCCACGAGAAGGCGCAGGGCACTCTTGCGGAACGGGCCGAATGAGGCCACCTGACGGCCAAAACTGCCGCTGTGTATGGTCAGAACGCATGCGGCACCGGTCAATCTGGCAAAAATCACAAAGAGCAGTCCAAAGGGCAGGAAAGCGGACAGGGCGGCAAGGTGAAAGTGGACAATATCGGATCTCGAGCGGGCCAGGTGAAAAAGGAGTTTGAACAGCACGGCCACCCGGTTGCCGCCGCAGCGAATAATGTTTTCCGGATCTCCGGGCACCTGGTCCGGTCTGTAAGGATCAAGGACGCGGATTTCCAGATGTTCCGAGAGGCTTTCATACAGTCTTTGAATATGAATACTGACACCGCCACCCGGGGGAGGGTATCCGCCAACGATTGTTATTTTCATCACTTGCACACCGGCTACATAAAAACAATTGTTAAATCATATACTTATGAAGGTGTGGATTGATTGTCAAGTCTGGCCGTATGCGCCCTGTTGCCGCTTTCGGAACATTCCCTTCGCTTTCCGGTACGGCACCGGAAAGGTCGGGTTATATCCGGCAGGGGCTCGCAAGGAACGGGTTTCGACTGAAATCGGCTTACTCATTCTCGCCGACAACACGCTTCAGGGGCATTTCCGCTATATTCGGGGTAGTTGACCGGTTGTTGAAGGTCAGGCGCTCGAAGCCAAGACTGTCCCAGGCCCGGGCAATGGAGACATGATTGATCTTTTCGCCGCGGATCACCATCCTGATGGTCTTGAGAATGATGATCATATCAAGATACAGCGATGATTTGCGCTTGTAGTATATGTCCATCATGATTTTGTCTTCCCGGGAGACGTCCTTGCCACCATTGACCTGCGCCCATCCGGTCAGGCCTGGACGGATTTCCATTCGCTCCCGGATCAGTTCGGGATATTGCGCGGGCAGATCCTCGACAAGCAGGGGGCGCGGTCCGACAAACGACATTTCGCCAACAAGTATATGATAGAGTTGTGGCAATTCGTCCATGCGAGTGCGTCTTAAAAAGGTGCTGATACGTGTTTCACGCTGATCGGCGGGAATCGCCTGTCCGTAGGTGTCGTGAGGGTCGATCATTGTGCGGAATTTGTGAATCCTGAATGGCCGTTCCCTGTAGCCGGTTCGTTTTTGCCAGAACAGCACCGGACTGCCAAGATTCACAGCGACAACAATTGCTGTTGCAGCAATCACCGGCGACAGAATAACGATCAGGACCAGGGAGCCGATGATGTCAATAGCCCTCTTCCAGGGGCCATAGCTGCGCATCCGGTCATGGAGCTCCTGTATCCGCACAGTGAAGTGCTCCTGTTTCATGCGGCCGATCACATCGTTCAGGGATGGTGCGGTGGCAGCAACAGAACTGTCGAGGCCGAGGCGATCGGAAAATTTTTCGATGGTAAAATAATTCAGTCTTTCCCACTTCAGTATGAGTTCCCGGGTTTCAGCCGGAAGACTGTCGAAGGGTTCGGTAATCACAAGGCGGTCAATCGAAATGCCGCGCACATTCAGGATCGCCAGTATTTGCGGGATCTGCACGGGGGTTCCGATAACTCTTTTTGAATGAAGGGAGCGGTTGTTCAACGTCGGGTCTTCGTCGATAATCCCCTCGATCTCGATCTTGCCGCGGGCAAAATCATTGATATAGCGCATGTAAAATTCTGTGATCGGGTTGACACCCAGAATGAGAACATGTTCCCTGTTGTCGCCTGTGATGTCATCTCTTGAGCGATACCATTTGTGCATCATGCGCACCAGCAGGCGGACCATCATCATCCCTGTGACGGTAAGGTGCCATTGTATGAACGGAACGGAACGCGGCACACCCTCAAGGCGACTGAATGTAAAGGTAAAAAACAGTATGGCCGCCATGCTGATTGTCACAGCCGTCAGAACACGCATAAAATCATGAATGGAAACATAGCGCCAGACGGTCTTGTGGGTACCTGCGACCAGAAAACAGATTGCGCTGATAACCACACCTGTCAGGGCATAAGGCGTGATGTCCACGATGTGCTCGGCGGAAGGTGACAGGTTTTCGCGAATCGCCAGAGCCAGAAACGGGGCAAACAGGACAACGATCAGATCGGTAACATACAGGAAATATTTACGCATTTTTTATTCCGAAAAACCACTCTTCACACAAATGTTCAGCCTAAAAATAATTTCAGGACACAGTAAACTGTCTGATATTCAGACAACAGGCATTTTGTCAACAGGACATATTGGTCAGCAGGCAAATAAATTGAAAGTGGTCATCAGGGCCTCGATTGGTTCAGGTTCATTTGATTAAGCCGGATCTGGCAGATCTTTATCGATTTAATCGCGGGGGGCAAGTAGAACAGCCATCTGATTTGATGAACAGCCAATTGACACGAAAATGCAATCGCTGCGATTGTTTAACAATCTATACAGGAGCTTGATACGCCCGGAGCGGGGCGTTGTCAATGGCCAATGTAACTCCCGGAGTCTCGGCATATCCGACAGGCAAGTTCTTGTCAGGGGCCAATATGTCACAGGACAATCAGTGGAGGGATAGAGTATCGTTGCGCTGAATACGGATATATTTCAACCTGCTTGTGGTGCGGGCCGTTCTGCCGAGGCGGGTAGTTGCGGTTTGTGTCCCGGAGGCCAAAACTGTATCTGGCAGGACTCTTCCGCCATCTGTTGCTGTTAACAAAGTCGCCTGCATTCGGTTGCATGTCGGTTGTAAATTGTCCATATCCTTGCGAAGAGATGCCGGTTGCCTTGGGCCAGCCGGTTTTCGAATGTAATTGTTTTGATGCAAAATATAACGTAATTTCAGTAGTATGGAGTTGATTGTCGTCGTGCTGGTATTTGGTATTTGCGGATTTCGGGGTGTGGTCTGGTATGGGTAGCGAGAGTAAAGCCGGAAAAATTTTCTCTGTGGTTTCCGATAGCGGCCGCGCTTTGTTGTCGGGGCCGGACAGCACGGCGTATATCGCCGGGCGTATTCCCGCGCAAAAAATCGACGATACAGAGTCACCCTTTTCACCGCTCTATCTGTATGGCTTCTATCGTCGGCAGCGAAAGCTCGTGGCTTTGCTGACACTGATACTCGGGGCCCTGCTGCTATTTCTGGTCTACAGTTTGAAAGACCGATACTCCGCAGAGACACTTGTCGTTCTTGATCAGAGCAAGGAACAGCTTGTCGGTACAGCGCTTGGCGACCTTCCGTCCGTCGATACGGAGGTCGAGATCATGTTGTCGAGCAGCATTGTTCATCAGGTTGCCATCAGGCTGGCGCAAATCAAGGCGGCTAAAAAAAAGCGGCAGGCCGTTTCGCACGATGATTCTGATGCGAATAATGTGAGGCAGCCGGAAAATGCAGGAGAAAACGGCGATCAAATCAGTTCCGCGAACGGGGCGAAAGCGGAGCGAAAAGACGATGCCGGATCGGAAATCCCCCTCATTACGCCGGTGGATATCCATAATTTGAGGCGCAGAATACAAATTCAAAGGCGGGGCATGACGAGTATTATCTCGATCACGGCCACCGCTGACAATGCGCAGGAGGCGGCGGCACTCAGTCGACTGTATGCCAGTGTCTATTTGCAGGAACAGGTAAAATCCAAATTGCTCTCCCTTGAATATGCCGAAAAGGCTCTGCGTCAAAGGGTTGCCGATCTTGGCAGGGAGCTTGAAAGATCAGATGCGGAGCTGGCTGTAAGGGAGTTGTACCGAAACTATATTTCCCGTCTCAAGTCGATCAGGCAAAAGCGACAGATTGTAGCACCTCATGCGCGTGTTGTTTCGCTGGCCCTGCCACCGGGCAAGCCCGGTTTCCCAAAGAGAAAGCTGTTTGCTGTACTGGCCATGATGATGGCGTTTGGCGCTGCTGCGGGTATCGCTTTTATTCGTGATGTGCATTTTTCCGGCGTGCGTTCGGCCTCGGAACTGGAGGGCTTTACCGGTGTCTGGAATATAGGTCATATCAATTACAGGGGCGATATGAGCGGTAAAGCCGCAAGGCGCTATCTCAAAGAATTGACCGAGGCTTCGGGGGGGGAGTTCAGTCGCTCCATTCAGCAGGTCTGGTTTGGATTGAAGCAGTTGCAAAAAAGCCGGAAAACCCGCCCTTCACTTGTCGTGACAGCAGTGGGGCGGGACATCAATCACAACTTTCTGGCGCTCTCGATTGCCAGTGCGGCTTCATCGGTTGGTGAAAAGGTTGTCATTGTTGACGGGGACACAGCATCTCCCTCCCTGTCGCAAATATTGAATTTGAAAGGCCGAAGTGTTTTGGCAGGCGCTGGCCAAAAGCCTGACCGGCAAACCATTCTCAATGCCATACAGACTGACAGTCGCACGGGAATAAAATTGTTATCTTGCGGGAATTCTGATACAGGTAGGACGATCCTGCCGCCATTTCTGCTGGAAAACATTATCAGACAGCTCGAAAATGATTTTGATCTGGTTATTGTGGTTATCCCTGCCATATCATCACGGGAAAATGAAACCATGTATGTGATTGAAGCGGGGATGACCTTGCTGATTGCCGAGCAGGAAGTCAGCAGACCGCAGGAAGTCAGGGGGGCCGTGCAACGGTTGTTGCGCGCAGAAAATGCGATGGTTGTTACGGCATTGACGGAAAAGCAGGCAGGGTAGTTTTATCAGGTGTGGTTGTATGACAGACGGTGTGAAAAAGGTGGAATATAAAATGTTACAGCCGGGTTTATTGCCTCGTTCCGGGTTGCTCCTTTTGTCGTTACTGATTTCGGTGGTTCTTGTCAGTCCGGCCCGCAGCGCCTACCTTCTAGGCAGCGGGGATGTTCTTCATATTTCGGTCTACGGGGTGCGGGATCTTGATACACGGACCACAGTGGGGCCGGACGGTAATATATCGCTGCCGCTGATCGGGGAAATTCATGTTTCAGGACAGTCACTTGAAAAGGTGCGCGCCATTCTGAAGAAAAAATTCTCGGCATCCGGATCCATTCGCAGGCATGATATTACCGTTGAACTGGCCAAATACAGGCCATTTTATATTACCGGCAATGTTGCTCGGCCCGGGGCCTATCCCTATCGCCAGAACATGACGGTTCGCCAGGCCATTGTTGTTGCGGGTGGCGATACGGCCGGGCGTATGGCGCCGAATATAATGCTGGATCTGGCCGAACTGCGCAGTCAGTATCGGTCATTGTGGCTTGAATTTACCCGGCGAAAGATCCGCAGTGAAATTTTGCAGGCCGAAGTTGAAGGACGCCCCATGAGCGTCGATCTGAAATTTGACAATGACATGGTGTCAAAAGCGCTTGTGGACAGGATCATCAGGCTTGAGCGTGAAAAATTCAGTTCCAAAAGAGATAATTTTGAAAAGAGTCAGGCTCATCTCGATAAATCGATCAAACGCAGTACAAAGGAGATTGCGTCAATCAAAAAGCACCTGAATCTGACGGAGAATGTGCTCAGAAAACATCAGCGTTATCTGAAAAATCTGGTTAAAAAGAGCAGAAACGGCATTCTGACTCAAAGGAGGCTGTTTGAGGAGCGTCGCTATAATGCCAGTAACGAGACACAATTGATGACCAATCGCCTCAATTTGTCCCGCGCCCTGACCGACAGGGGGCAATTGCTGAGAAAGCAGGACAAGGAACGCCTGGATCGCAAAATTGAACTGATGGAACAGCTTGAAACAGCACTTGTTGAACAGGAAAAATACAGTTTGCAACTGGCTTCTGCTGTAGAAAAGATGCTGACCATTCATGGCAGTCAGATCGGCAGTTGCAACAGTTCTGATTCAAAACCGGGCATTGTTATTCATCGCAAAAGCAAGGATTTGCTGCTTAGTCGTGAAGCAAGGAAAGACAGCCTGATCCAGCCCGGGGATGTCATTGAGGTCAACAGTACGGTCAACAGGGAAATGGCCGATATTCTTTGCTCCCTGCGCAAGCGCAACACCAATACCGCCCTTATTCAATAGCCGGAACATTACCGGAATGCAAAAAGGCTGACTCACCTTTCTCTTTCTGCCTCGATGTTTCGCTTCCCGGACAAGCGACAGCGCAGCTCCGGGATACAGGGGCAGCAAAAAGGGAGTGCGTTGAGAAAACGAACAAAAACAAAAGCATATATCACTCGCGACTCTGGTCCCCGGCGCAGCGCTGTCGCTTGTCCGGGGAGCGAGATGGTTTGCGAATCCGGGCAAAATACAAAGGTCAACCTTTTTGCGACCTGGTATAACGGGCAGGTGGCAAGCGATCTCTTTGAACCGGAAGAGTTAACATCAGGATGTATAAAGTGGCCCCGTTCCTGCGAACGCGGGAAGGAGGTTCTCGTCCCCGGACCTGTGGTTGTGGCCGCGCGGGCAACTGTTCATGAAGCGGCGGCGGGATCAGGCAAGCCAGTCTGTAATCCGTTTTGTTGCCTCGACGATGCGCGGCGCGGTTTCATTGACGAAACCGGCGGGAAGGGGCGCGCTGTCGGGAATTTTTGCTGCCTCTTCAAGGGCTTTGGCCCCATCGAAATCCACGAAAGCAATACGTACCGCAAGGCGGTCGTCCGGCAGGCCGAAATCGGCCCCCGGCAACACCGCGATACCGGTTTCCTGCAACAGGCAATCGGCCAGTTGCGCATCGGTTCCGATACCGCGTGCGACCAGTTTATTGCGGTGCTGATCGAACGAGGGCAGCATGTAAAAGCCGCCTTCGGGGGCGGTGACGGAAAGTCCGGCCTCTTGCAGATGTCCGTGCATATACATGCCGACATGTTGCAAAATGCGGCGCGAATTGACGACATAGCTGTGCAGACCATTGTTTTTTTCATAGGCGCGGATGGCGGCGAACTGAACGGGGGCGCTGGTGGACGTAAAGGTTTCGCTGGCCGCAACAGCCAGAGCATCGCGCAGCCAGTGTAATTGTTTCGGGAATACGAAATAACCCAGCCGCCAGCCTCCCGCACCGGCCCATTTGCTGAGGCCGCTGCTGATGATGGTGCCTTCCGGATAATAGCGGGCAATGGAAACATGGCGACCGTCATAGCGTGTTTCGCCATAGATCTCGTCTGACAGCACGATGAGTTTGTAACGCCGCGCCACTTCCGCCAGCTGTTTCAGTTCGTCGTCCCGATAGCTGGTGCCAGCGGGATTGTTGGGATAGTTGAGGATGACAATGCGCGGGCGGATCGGGTCGGCCCGGCAATGATCGTCGAGTAGTTGCGCCGACAGACGCCAGCCATTTTTTTCATGGGCTGGAAGCCAGTGCACATTGCGGCCAATGATCGCCGCCTGCGGGGCATAGGAAACCCAGCTCGGCGCGGGGATGACCAGATCGCCATAATAAACGAGCTGGATCAAAAACATCAGTTCCTTGGAACCGGGGCCGATCAAAACATCATCGGAGTTGCAGTCAGTTCCCTCTTTCTGCTGATACCAGGTGGCGATGACCTCGCGCAATGGCACCAGTCCC
>JALXEI010000258.1:10044-12867 GCA_027069645.1 Hyphomicrobiales bacterium | reverse complement strand
TTTTCACGGCGCAGGATGTCATAAACATTGATCCCCTCAACGGGTAGCACATCAACACCAGGCAAATTACGGGCCGCCATCGAGAAATTTTCGTCCAGCTTTGACCCGCCAATAATCAAAGCCGACCCCAGTCCGAGCGCATCAAGTCGGGCAAGTAATTCCTTTGCCCTGGGCTTGTCGGCGCTGGCCTTGTCAATCACGATCAACTCGTTTGCGGCAATCTTGGCTGAAAGGGCATGTTTAAGCGCAAGGGCCCGCACCTTTTTCGGCAGTTTGCTCGCATGAGACCGGGGGACGGGACCAAAGGCCTTGCCGCCACCACGAAACAGGGGCGCTTTCCTGTTACCATGCCTTGCACCACCGGAACCTTTTTGACGAACAAATTTTTTGGTTGTTCCCCTGATTTCGGAACGCCCTTTGGTCTTGTGCGTACCGGCTTGCCGTTTGGCCAGCTGATAACGCACCATACGATGCAGAATATCACGCCGCGGCTTGAGGCCGTATATGGCATCATTCAATTCGATAGAACCGGCCGGAGAATTATCAAGTGTGGTCATTTCAGCTTTCATCACCTGCTCCTTCTCCATTATTTTCGGTCTTCTCTGCTGTCACTTTGCTACCGGTTCCTTCATCCGCCCCGTTCATACGAAAGGCACCAGGTTTCGGGGCTTCTTCAGGCAGCGCCTTCTTGACAGCGTCACGCAGTGCGATCCATCCCCCCTTTGAACCCGGTACAGCACCGCGAACCAGGATAATGCCCCGTTCGGCATCTGTATCGACAATGGTGAGATTATGAGTTGTTCTCTTCACATCCCCCATATGCCCGGCCATTTTCTTGCCCTTGAAAACCTTTCCCGGATCCTGACACTGACCTGTCGAACCATGTGATCTGTGAGAAATCGAAACACCATGTGAAGCACGCAAGCCCCCAAAACCATGCCGCTTCATACCACCGGCAAAACCTTTACCGATCGACACGCCCGTAACATCAACATATTGCCCCTTGACAAAATGGTCGGCCGTTATCTCCGCTCCAATCTCGATCAGATTTTCCTCACTGACCCGAAATTCCGCGAGTTTTTTCTTTGGTTCCACTTTTGCTTTCGCGAAATGACCGCGCTGGGCGCGTTTGACATTCTTTACCTTGGCCGTTCCCGCCCCAAGCTGCAAAGCGGTGTAGCCGTTCTTTTCGTTCGTACGGTGCGCCACAACCTGACAATTGTCGAGCTGCAATACAGTGACAGGAATGTGTTCCCCCTCATCTGTAAAGACACGACTCATGCCTATTTTTCGCGCTATCACTCCTGACCGCATCGGTCCATTCCTTTATTCCGGATCAAATTACCTAGAGCTTGATCTCTACATCAACACCCGCTGCCAGATCGAGTTTCATCAGAGCATCAACCGTCTGTGGCGTTGGATCAACGATATCCAGCAACCGCTTGTGTGTGCGCATCTCGAACTGTTCGCGACTTTTCTTGTCGATATGAGGCGAACGATTGACCGTAAATTTCTCAATACGGGTCGGCAGAGGAATAGGCCCCCTGACTTGCGCACCCGTACGTTTGGCCGTATTCAGGATTTCC
The DNA here is from genome assembly GCA_027069645.1 of Hyphomicrobiales bacterium. Lineage (GTDB taxonomy): Bacteria > Pseudomonadota > Alphaproteobacteria > Rhizobiales > JAKIUO01 > JAKIUO01. The sequence continues at coordinate 11,281 of JALXEI010000258.1, read as the reverse complement.
TTTGCCGAAGCATCGAGAACCCGGTGGTCAAACGCCTTTAAACGAATACGAATATTCTGACTTTTCATTTCGACTGGCTCTTTCCTGTGAAGAAAAAGGAAGACCCGAGCTCAGGTCTTCCACAATCTCCTGCCCTGAACTATTCAATGATGCTGGCGACGACACCGGCCCCGACCGTGCGACCGCCTTCACGGATGGCAAAACGCAGGCCGTCTTCCATCGCAATCGGCACAATCAGTTCAACATCAACGGTTATATTGTCACCAGGCATCACCATTTCTGTCCCTTCCGGCAAGGTCACAACACCCGTCACATCCGTCGTGCGGAAGTAAAACTGCGGACGGTAATTGGTGAAAAACGGCGTATGACGACCGCCCTCATCCTTCGTCAGAATATAGGCTTCCGCCTTGAACTTCGTGTGCGGCGTCACAGACCCCGGTGCACAGACAACCTGACCGCGCTCCACATCCTCGCGCTTTGTACCGCGCAAAAGAACGCCGACATTGTCACCCGCTTCACCCTGATCAAGAAGCTTCTTGAACATCTCAACACCTGTGCAGGTCGTCTTCTGGGTGTCTCGAATACCGACAATCTCGATCTCGTCGCCCACATTGACCACGCCGCGCTCAATACGACCCGTCACAACCGTGCCACGACCCGAGATCGAGAAAACATCCTCGATCGGCATCAAAAACGGCTTGTCCTTGGGACGATCAGGCGTCGGGATATAATCATCAACCGCCGCCATCAGCTCCCGGATGCTGTCCGCACCGATCTCCGGATCGCGCCCTTCAAGAGCTGCCAGCGCCGAACCCTTGACAATCGGAATATCATCACCGGGAAAATCATAGGAGCTCAAAAGCTCGCGGATCTCCATCTCCACAAGCTCCAGAAGCTCCTCGTCGTCAACCTGATCAACCTTGTTCATGTAAACAACAAGCGCCGGAACACCCACCTGACGGGCCAGAAGAATATGCTCGCGCGTCTGCGGCATGGGGCCATCCGCCGCCGAAACAACAAGAATGGCACCGTCCATCTGCGCCGCACCCGTGATCATGTTCTTCACATAGTCGGCATGACCGGGGCAATCCACATGCGCATAGTGACGCTTGTCCGTCTCATATTCAACATGAGCCGTCGAAATCGTGATACCGCGTTCCTTCTCCTCAGGCGCCTTGTCAATATCCTCAAAGGCAAAGGCGTCCGCTCCGCTCGTCTCCGCCATAACCTTCGTAAT
>JALXEI010000258.1:0-10034 GCA_027069645.1 Hyphomicrobiales bacterium | reverse complement strand
AACGTCGTCTTGCCGTGGTCAACATGGCCAATCGTGCCAATATTCGCATGTGGCTTCGTGCGCTCAAATTTCTCTTTGGACATAGCTTATCACCCTACCTGAATGTCATTTGCGCCCCCCGGGTCCGAAACATCTTCATCCTGCCCCGGAACACGACGAACCTTGTAAGTCTGGCCTCAATCGACCCTGACAAAACCTCTGTTCACAATAATTGACGGACCAAAGGCGATTTTCCCTGATCTGTTCCATGTGGCAGCCTGGAGCGGGTGAAGGGAATCGAACCCTCGTCATCAGCTTGGAAGGCTACTGCTCTACCATTGAGCTACACCCGCATTCACCAGAACAATCAAGCCACATCGTGGCCTGTTCCTGACATCAGACACAACCCTGAAACCGTCGGAATTGGTGGAGGAGGTTGGATTTGAACCAACGTAGGCATAGCCAACGGGTTTACAGCCCGTCCCCTTTAACCACTCGGGCACTCCTCCATATACCACCGTTCTGCCGGAAGCACGATCAAATAAAATCGCCCCGCCGATTACAGCGAGGGTCAGCGTCCGTTTATGCAACCAGGTCGCCCGTCTGTCAACCGTTTGTTTGGTCAAAAACCAGTGAAACGACACCATCGGCCAGTTTGGGCTCAAACCATGTGGATTTGGGGGGCATAACCTGCCCCGATTCAGCCACAGCCATCAGAGCCTCCATACTTGTGGGAAAGAGCGAGAAAGCGACCTTCCAGCCCCCCGAATCAACACGTTTTTGCAATTCTTCAACACCGCGTATGCCGCCAACAAAATCAATGCGTTCATCCTTGCGCGGATCACTGATAGCAAGCAAGGGCTCGATCAAGTGGTCACTCAGCAAACTGACATCAAGGCTTTTGACCGGATCATCGGGAACAAGCGAACGGTTGATCTCAAGTTCATACCACTGCCCGTCAAGATACATGCCAAAATGCCTGGCAGTCGCCGGTTTTACAGCCCTTTCCGACTTTTTAACCGTGAATTTTTCGGAAACAGCCGCCAGCAGATCTTCCACAGAATAACCATTCAGGTCTTTTACCAGACGGTTGTAATCCAGTATTTTCATTTCATGGTGGGGGAAAATAACCGACAGAAAGCTGTGATGAATGGCCTTCGGGTCTCCCCCTCTTGATGCACTGATTCGTGAAGCCGCCGCAGAGCGATGGTGACCATCGGCGATATAGATCGCCGGCATGTCGTCAAACAACCGGGTCAACCTGCTGATCACCTCATCATCCCGGACCACCCATAACTGATGGCGAACACCATCATCACCGGTGACGTCCATGTCATTGCCTGACCTTGTAACCCCGGCAATCAATTCATCCACTTCCGGCGCCTTCGGGTAGGCCAGCATAACCGGCCCGGTCTGCGCATTGACAGCCTCGATCTGGCGTACACGGTCATCTTCCTTGACCGGCCGGGTAAACTCGTGCTTGCGAATGCGATTGCTGTCATATGCCGCGACCGACGCCGCCGCGACAAGACCGGTCATCTCGACATCTTTCCAGGTCAGTCGATAGACATAATAACAGGGCTGCTCGTCCTGTTGCAGCAGATTCTTTTCTCTAAGCGCGCGGATATTTTCCCCGGCCTTTGCATAAACCCGCTCATCATAGGGCGAAATATCATCGGGAAGGTCTATCTCCGGCTTCGAAATATGCAAAAAACTGTGGGGTTTGCCTTTTGCTTTTTCTCTTGCCTCATCACTCGATAGCACATCATAAGGAGGTGCAAGGATTTCATCTGCATGTCCTGTTGCCGGACGCAGTCCCCGGAAAGGGCGGATCAGACTCACAATAGTACTCCTTTTTCAAAAAAAGATCGTGCAGGTGACAAAGTCATTTTTCAAGGGAAAGACACCAATGACATCCAAAGGTCAAGGACCAATTCTTCTCGCAGGTCAAACGGCCAGTGGAAAATCGGACCTCGCCCTGCAAATTGCCGAACATGTTGACGGCGTCATTGTTAACGCCGACAGCATGCAGGTCTACAGGGAATTGCAGATTCTGACCGCTCGCCCCACCCTTGATGAAATGGGAAATATTCCTCATGAACTATACGGCCACGTTGCAGCCGAAACCCCCTGGTCGGTTGGGCGCTGGCTGGACGATATGGCCAGTGTTTTGAAGGACATCCAAAAACAGGGAAAACGGGCCATTATTACCGGCGGGACCGGACTCTACTTCAAGGCGCTGCTTGAAGGCCTTTCCCCCGTTCCCGAAATCGCACCGGAAATCCGGGAAAAATGGCGCCAACGGGCCAGCGACCCGGATTTTAATCTGCACAGGGTCCTGGCGGAACGGGACCCGGAAATGGCCGGACAGATCCGCCCGCAGGACCGGCAAAGACTGGCGCGCGCACTGGAAGTTATCGACCAGACAGGTCAATCCCTGCTCTACTGGCAGCAGCAGCCCGACATCGCGCTTCTTGACCCCGACAAAACAACCAGACTCGTTATGGAAATCGACCGCGACAGGCTCTACGAGCGCTGCAACAAACGCTTCGACCGGATGATGGACAGGGGCGCACTTGACGAAGTCGAAGCACTGTTAAACCTCAATCTGTCGTCAACATTGCCCGTCATGCGGGCCCTTGGTGTTCGCCCCCTGGCCGCATATTTGTCCGGAAATCTCTCGAAAACAGAGGCTGTCGAAAAAGCAAAAGCCGAAACGCGGCAATATGCAAAACGTCAGAGCACATGGATCAGAGGTAATATGATTTCGTGGAATAAGGTTGTATTGAAAGATATGAAAACATGTGCGGCGGATTTTTTTTCGATAATTTAAATTATTCCTTGACCAACAATCGGGAAATAGATATTTTCCGGCCTCTCGATTACGGTTCTTCGAGGCAGAATGTGCCAGACCGGAATTTGCTGTGGAATTCCTGTTCCCAATGGATATGATGGCCCGTGGCGATTTTGTGTGGCAACAGAACAACCGTTTTCGAACAAGGCTTTTGAACCCTCCTGTCGTCCTGTCCGTTGACAGATTGCTGTTACTGGCGGCATGAGTCAAAATTCCAGTGCAACGGGCCCGGTCGGGCCCGCAGCAAAAAAGCGAGAAATGCAATGGTACGCGAAATCACCGGCGCGGAAATGGTCATAAAGGCGTTGATTGAGCAGAACGTCAAACATCTGTTCGGCTATCCTGGCGGCGCTGTCCTGCCCATCTATGATGAAATCTACAAGCAAAACCATATACAGCACATTCTGGTACGCCATGAACAGGGCGCCCTGCATGCTGCGGAAGGTTATGCCCGTTCAACCGGCAAGGTTGGCGTAGCCCTTGTCACGTCGGGTCCAGGAGCCACCAATGCCGTTACCGGACTGACCGACGCCATGCTCGACAGCATCCCTGTCATCTGCATTACCGGCCAGGTGCCAACAGGCCTCATTGGCATGGATGCCTTTCAGGAGGCCGATGTCGTCGGCATTACCCGCCCGTGCACCAAACACAATTATCTGGTCAAGGACATTGATGATCTGGCACGGACCATTCACGAGGCCTTCTATATTGCCAGCACTGGTCGTCCCGGCCCCGTCGTCATTGATATACCCAAAAACATCCAGTTCGCTTCCGGGCCATATCAGACAAACAAAAAGATCGCTCATCCGACCTACAGACCCCAGGTCAAGGGCGACCAGAATGATATCCGAAAGGCTGTCGACATCATCGCATCGGCCAAAAAGCCTGTCTTTTATACGGGCGGGGGTATTATCAATTCCGGTCCTGCCGCCTCGAAGCTGCTGCGTGAACTCGTCAAACTGACCGACTACCCTGTGACTTCAACACTAATGGGTCTTGGCGCCTTTCCGGCTTCGGACCGGCACTGGCTGGGCATGCTCGGCATGCACGGGACCTATGAAGCCAACCTCGCCATGCATGATTGTGATGTCATGATCAATATCGGTGCGCGTTTTGATGACCGGATAACCGGGCGTCTCGACGCCTTTTCACCCAACTCGACCAAAATTCATATCGATATCGACAAGTCTTCCATAAACAAGACGGTACAGGTTGACCTGCCAATCATCGGAGATGCCGCACATGTTCTCGAGGATATGCTGCGTATATGGAAAGACAAAAAACCGAAGATTGACACCAAAGCACTGGCTGCCTGGTGGCAACAAATTGATACGTGGCGAAACAAAAAATGCCTGTCCTACAAGCAAAGCCGCGAACATATCATGCCGCAATACGCCATCGAGCGCCTTTATGAACTGACCAAAGACCGCGACACCTATATCACCACCGAGGTAGGGCAACACCAGATGTGGGCGGCTCAATATTATCATTTCGATGAGCCTAACCGGTTTATGACGTCAGGAGGGCTTGGTACGATGGGCTATGGCCTCCCCGCCGCCGTTGGTGTTCAGATCGCGCACCCCGACAGCCTTGTCATTGATATCGGTGGTGACGGGTCCGTACAGATGACCATGCAGGAAATGGCCACAGCCGTGCAACACGGGGCCCCCATCAAGATTTTTATCCTCAACAATTCCTATCTGGGCATGGTGCGCCAGTGGCAGGAACTCTTGCATGAAGAGCGCTATTCCCACTCTTACAGCGAAGCCATGCCCGACTTTGTCAAACTGGCTGAAGCCTATGGCGGTGTCGGCTTCAAGGTTGAAAAACCCGATGAACTTGACGATGCTATCAGGGAAATGATTTCGGTAGACAAGCCGGTCATATTTGATTGCCGCGTGCAAAAACTGGCCAACTGTTTCCCGATGATCCCCTCGGGCGAAGCCCATAACAATATGCTGCTGGGCGACAGCGAGAATATCGGTAGCGCCATCGGCGAAAAAGGAAAAGTGCTTGTTTAGCCCCGATTACAGTTAAAACCCGTTATACGGCAAATCCGCGGTCCCTGCCGGACCGCCCAAATCTATCGAGTGGAAGGCCAGTCTCGTGAACAGCCCGCAACAAACAGTTGGATCAGCCTATTTTATCACCGAGTCCTCTCAAAAAGAGGAAACTCATACACTATCCGTTCTGGTTGACAATGAACCGGGTGTGCTGGCCCGGGTGATCGGTCTCATTTCCGGAAGAGGGTATAATATCGACAGCCTGACCGTGTCGGAAATTTCCCATCAGAAACATATTTCCCGCATCACTATTGTCACCTTTGGCACGCCCCAGGTTATAGAGCAGATCACACATCAGCTTGAACGCCTGATCCCGGTGCATCGGGTTTACGACCTGACAGCCGGTGGTCCGCATATCGAACGCGAACTGGCTCTCGTCAAGGTACTGGGCAAGGGAGAAGCGCGCCTTGAAGCTCTGCGCCTCGCCGAAGCTTTCAAGGCGCAGGTCGCGGATGCCTCGACAGGCCATTTTGTTTTCCAGATCACCGGCAGACCCAACAAGATCGACCAGTTCATTTCATTGATGAAGCCTCTCGGTCTGGTCAATGTCGCCCGCACCGGAATTGCAGCTGTGTCGCGAGGTGCCGAACAAATTTAGTTCGCCCCGGGTTCTCCATGTTTTTTCTGCTTGCAAGGCCTGCCTCCGACCGGTTAGGTCATTGCCAATATCAACCAAACGCTCTTCCCGATACCGGAGGAAGCCAAATCGAGGTAAACCATGCGCGTATATTATGATCGTGATGCAGATGTAAATCTTATCAAAGGCAAGAAAGTCGCCATCATCGGCTACGGGTCGCAGGGGCATGCCCACGCACTCAACCTGCACGACAGCGGCGCAAAGGATGTTGTCGTCGCCCTGCGCAAAAACTCCGGATCAGTGAAAAAGGCCGAAGGCGAAGGGCTCAGGGTGATGACTGTGAAGGAGGCCGCCAAATGGGCCGACGTGATGATGATGCTCACTCCTGATGAGTTGCAGGCCGAAATCTATTCGGAAAATCTGCATGAGCATATGCAGGAAGGCGCAGCCCTTTTATTCGCTCACGGCCTCAACATTCATTTCAACCTGATTGAACCGCGCAAGGATCTCGATATCCTCATGGTGGCGCCCAAGGGGCCAGGACATACCGTACGCGGTGAGTACAAGCGCGGTGCCGGGGTCCCCTGCCTGATTGCGGTTCATCAGGACGCCACAGGAAACGCCAAGGATATTGCACTGTCCTACGCTTCAGGCATTGGCGGTGGCCGTGCCGGAATAATTGAAACGACATTCAGGGAAGAGTGCGAAACCGACCTGTTTGGCGAGCAGGCCGTTTTGTGCGGTGGCGCTGTCGAACTGATGCGCGCCGGATTTGAAACCCTGGTGGAAGCCGGTTATGCCCCCGAAATGGCCTATTTCGAATGTCTGCACGAAATGAAACTGATTGTCGATCTGATATATGAGGGCGGCATCGCCAACATGAACTATTCCATCTCCAACACAGCCGAATATGGCGAGTATGTTTCAGGACCGCGGGTCATCACATCCGAGACGAAAGCGGCCATGAAGGATGTGCTCACCGACATCCAGAATGGCAAATTTGTCAAGGACTGGATGCTCGACAATGAAGGCAAGGTCAACCAGACCAGCTTCAAGGCCATGCGTCGCAAATGCGACGAACACCCTGTTGAGGAAGTTGGTGCCAAACTGCGCGCCATGATGCCCTGGATCGCCGAAGGCCGCATGGTTGACAAGGAAAAAAACTAGCGGGGTGACTGCTGAAAGCCCCCTGTTCCCGGCCATGACAAAGAAAGGGAGCAGACCGGGGCCGACAGGCGGGCGAAAGAACACGGTTCACATGTGGCGAGCCGTTTTCATTTTCTCGCGCTCATTTTTTTCATCGGATCATGGCGAGGCTTAGCAATACCATCGTCATGGAGAGACCTGAAATAACGAAAATACATTTGCAACAATTCATGCAAACAGTGTGGTCAATTTGTTCTCGTACACTCATACTACCGCCCCTGTTTTATCTGACATTGTAAACTGTTAGTCGCAACCGGTGACCAAACGGTTCAATCAGATAAATGGAACAGCCAGAGACTGTTTATCCCGCTACCGCGTCTGTTTTCTCTGCTTATCCGGTAAAGGGGTCCAGTATTCCGACTCGCAGATAAAGCCAAGGCATCCCTGCACTTTCAAACGGCCGTCACGAAGCAGTGTCATATAGCCTGTATAGGTCTGTCCGCCCCGCTGCGGATCATACACCCGGCCTGTCCACTCATTGGAACCGGTCTTTCTCATATTGTAGGCAACCGGCAAACCGATAATGGGGCGGTTTCGCAATCGGACATCACCATTATTGCTATCAACCAGCGGTTTGCCATGTCGGTCCGTTGGCTGCCGCAACCAGACAATTTTTGCGCAGAGTGTCCCCCCTTCGCAAAAATCAACTCGCATCTTTGCCCGCCCCTCGCCATCCAGCCACAAGCCCCTTGCATCAAGAGCCACGGCATGACCGGCAAAAACCGACAGGCTGACGACAAATATCATCGCGCGAACAAACTTCATTTTCATCTCTCCACACCGGCCCCGTAAAAACGGATCATTTCTAACATCAATGCCCCCGGGCCCCCCGGCCCGGACACAGGAATTTCATGGCTATAGCTAGGAAAAATTATACGGCGATTCAATGGCAAGGCTGGTGTTGCGTTAATCCGCAAGCCCCTTCAACCAGGGGCAAAAACACCTGTAAGACATGAACTTGCCAGTATTCCCCTCCAACAGAATGGTTCCTGTCAATCAGGAAGAACTTTGCCCGGCGCTTTCCAGAATGGCCGCAACGCCCATGCCTCCGGCCGTACAGATCGAGATCAACCCTCTGCCCTCGCCATTTTCGTGCAACTGTTTGGCAAGAGCCGACAAAATACGCCCGCCGGTCGCGGCAAAGGGATGTCCATAAGCAAGGCTTGAGCCCTTCGGGTTCATTTTTTCCCGATCAATAGCGCCCAGAACCTTGTTGCTGTTCAGAACATTCTTGCAATAGTCCTTGTCCTCAAAGGCCTTCAGAGTACAAAGCACCTGGGCTGCGAAGGCTTCATGAATTTCGTATATATCGAAATCCTGAAGGGCAAGCCCGTTGCGTTTCAGCAGATTGGCAATGGCAATTGTCGGTGCCATCAGCAAACCTTCTCCGGCAACAAAATCAACTGCCGCAGTCTGCGCATCCACAAGAAAGGCGAGGACAGGCAAATCGTGTTTTTGTGCCCATTCTTCCGAAGCCAGCAGGGTTGCAGAAGCACCATCCGTCAGGGGTGTTGAATTGGCCGCGGTCAGCGTCCCCTTTGCCGAACGATCAAAGGCGGTGCGCAATTCGGCCAGCTTCTCAAGCGTTGTGTCTTCCCGAATATTGTTATCACGATAAACCCCGGCACAGGGAACCAGCAAATCATCATGAAAGCCGTCATCATAGGCTTTGGCTGCCCTGGTATGACTTTCAAAGGCCAGCCGATCCTGGTCCTCGCGTGATATAGCCCATTCTTTTGCCATCAGTTCGCAATGCTGCCCCATCGACAACTTTGTGCGTGGCTCTCCTGTCGAGGGCGCATTCGGTGCCAGTTCGCGCAGTTTCAGCCCCTTGAAAGCCGACAGTTTTTGCGTAAAGGAACGCCCCCGGGACGCTGCAACAAGGCGTTTTGCAAATTTTCGTTGAAAAACGACGGGTGCGTCCGATACCGTATCACTGCCCGATGCAATGCCACATTCAATCTGACCGCTGGCAATTTTGGCAGCAATGCCCATCGCCCCCTGAAGACTCGTACCACAGGCCTGCATCATGGTAATGGCTGGCGTCGAGGGCGCAAGCGATGTTCCAATAACAGCTTCCCTCGCAAGATTCCAGTCCTTTGCATGGGTGACGACAGCCCCGCCGGTTACCTCGTCAATATGTTTCCCCGCCAGGTCAAAGCGATCAACAAGCCCCTGAAGAGCCGTTGTCAGCATATCCAGATTGGTCAAATCGGCATACATGGTGTGAGAGCGGCAAAAAGGCGTTCTCACACCTCCAATGACTGCAACCCGGCGAAGCTCTTTCCTGGCCATCTATTCACTGCCCCCTTCGTCATGATTGCTCTTTTTCTTTTCCGCTGCCTTCTTTTTCAGGCTGCGGTCATAGTGAATCGGCCCGCCGCGGAAAGGCGCAAATCCGGTTCCGAAAATCACCCCGGCATCGGCGAGATCCGCATTTCTGACCACCTTGTTGCGCACCACCTTGCGGGTTTCATCTATCAATGTGCGCAACAATTCACGCCCCAGTTGTTCAAGATCATACGCGTCCCTGTCAAAATCCTGTTTGACAGGCTTGCCATCGCGCCAGCGGTAAAATCCCCTGCCCGTCTTCTTGCCGAGGTTACCTGCCGATACAAGCTGGTCCAGATCGCCGCCATCGGGTGGCGAAATGCCAAGAATCTTTCCCACATTGGTTATAATATCCAGGCCCACAACATCTGCCAGTTCGATGGGCCCCATCGGCATGCCGAAATCCAGTGCCGCCTGATCGAGCACCTCGGCCTTCATGCCATCCTGATGCCGGGCAATCGCCGCCATCATATAGGGTGCAAGGACACGATTGACGAGGAAGCCCGGCGCACTTTTCACCTTGAGAGGTGATTTTTTAATCTGCGCCACAAAGGCCGCCCCCCTGTCGATGTTTTTTTCATCACTCTGCTCGCCGTGGATCACCTCGACCAGCGGCATTTTGGCGACAGGATTGAAAAAATGCAGCCCGATCAGTTCGGAGGGATTTTCCAGCCCTTTGGCGATCTCCTCGATTTTAAGGGAAGAGGTATTTGTTGCGAGGACAGCCCCGGGTTTTTTGGCCTTTTCGAGGTCCCCCAGAACCTTTTGCTTTACTTCCAGCACCTCAACAATGGCCTCGATGATCACATCGGACCTTTTGACGTGTTTGCCCTCGGGGTCCGCTATCAGACGCGCCATTGCCGCCTCGACAGCCTGTTTCTTGCGCAGGCGTTTGCGGAACAGCTTTTTGGCCCGCTGACGCGCTTTTTCGATCTGATCGACATCAAGATCCTGCAAGCTGGCTTCCATCCCCTGCACGACGCACCAGGCCGCGATATCGCCGCCCATAAGCCCCGCCCCGACG
>JALXEI010000257.1 GCA_027069645.1 Hyphomicrobiales bacterium | reverse complement strand
AAAAGGTTTCCTGCGAACTTGCGCCTTGCAGGAAAACAAATCTGCTCCTGCCATTTCGACCCTGTTTATGAGTTTATGACCCAAGGGGATGGATGATTGTCGCGTCAATGGTTCTGCTACCTCCGGCAGAGACATGGCGCACCTTGTATTCAGTACCACACCGGCATGCATCAGGGATTTACCGGCGTGGATAAATTGAGGGGCTATCGCAGTTCTATGAGAAAAAGGTCATGTTCTCTCTTCCGGTTCCTGTTGATTTTCCTGTTCGCCCAGGTCCCGACTTCCGGAAATCTGTTCGCTGCAAAAGTAAACATTACAAAAGACATGCCCTATGTTGATATCCATGTGAAGGGCAGGGATTATCGTATCCAGCGCATACAGGACACTTCGCACAAGCTTTCAAACAGCTTTGCCAAGACATCAAGACCCTGCCCGCCCTTTTGCATCCATCCGATCAGGGTGGCAGAGGGGGTCAACACTGTCGGGGAAATTGAACTGATCCATTTTCTCAAGGACAAGGTGGAAAAAGGAAAGGGCGTGCTGGTCGATGCCCGCATTCCGGCCTTCTACAAAAAAGGCACCATTCCCGGTTCTGTGAATATTCCTTTCACCCTGCTGTCGAAAGGAAACAATGCCTATCTTGGACGCATATTATCCATTCTGGGAGCCGTTAAAACCGGCAGTAACAGATGGAACTTCAGCAAGGCCCGCCAGTTACTGCTATACTGCAATGGTCCCTGGTGCGACCAGTCACCTCGCGCCATCCGCGGATTGCTGGCTGCCGGCTATCCGCCCGACAAACTGTTCTATTACCGCGGTGGCATGCAAAACTGGCAGGCTTTGGGACTGACAACTGTCAAACCGTGACGAATACCGGGGTACGGGGGGAGCGGGACAAATGTCCCTTCGTGCATCATGTCAATATGCGGGGAATATCCCGTTTTAATGAATTGCACATCCGCAGCTCGAATTTGGTACAGGAGTAAGGGTTATGGGAGAGCAAAAACAATACGAGCCCCTCGTCGACAGGATTCTCGAGCGGCTGGAGGCTGATCGACAAAACCTGGAACCGGCAGCAGGATCAGGGGAGCCGGATACGCCGCATATTATTCCCGAACCACCTGCGGCCGCGCCTCTGCCCCCGCTCCCTGCATCCCCGTCCGCCATTCAGGATGTTCCGCAGGGGGAAAACAGCCGTTTTTACGCCGATATATCGGAACTCGCCGAACTCGCTGGCACGCCGGAAGACCTGGTCCCGGATATCAATGAACACTATCAACAATCAACCGCCCCTGCATCGACAGCCGCCGGAAGCCCCGCTCCAAACATGCAAATTCCCGAAGTCCATACACCGGCAAATCTGTTCGAACCCCCTGTCATGCCGTCGCCGCTTCCGGTTGCCCCAGAAGACACGGCCCAGGAAATGCTTTCACCGGATGATGAACTTCCTGCGCTTTTTCAAAGCCACCCCCTGAACCCCGCTGCGGTACCGCACAGACCGGTCAAAAATATTCTGTTCGGATTAACCGGCGCAACGCTGCTTGGCGCTGTCAGCGTCCTGATGATGTCCCCGGATATCTCTACAACCGGAAATTCGGCCATATCGCATCAGGCCTCGCAAATTACTTCTCTGTCAGGAGACACAACGCTGTCGAATTTTACCAGCGAAAACAGTATCATTTCTGCCAAAACCTATATACAGGAATCGGCCCCGGTGAACGAGGGAGGTTCCGGAAACACATCCGCCTTACCCCCGGCTGCAAAACCCGGCAATGGCCGTGAAACAACCAACACCCGGCCCGGGTCAAAAACAACCGGTGGTCAGTTTGCCTCCATAGATGGTCCAGTGGAAGAATTGCTGGATAATGTCGCACGGGACCTGCAACCTGAAAACCGCGGCAGGCAACCGATACAAAAGACAACGCCGCCCCCGGCTGCTGTGGTTCCAGGAGCCGAAGCAACAATTAGTCAACTCGAAAAGTCTCTCGCATCTATATCAGAACAATCTTCGGGATCACAAATCAAGGTACCACGCAAGATTATACTCGCTCAGAATACACCGACTCCGGGTACGTCAACGCCAGAGGACAAAATGAAAGTTTTGACCGATGAGGTCGTCGATGCCCTTTCGGCCCTCGGCAGACATGAGGAAGACCCGTCCGGATCGCTTGGTCAGTCCGTCGATGATTTACGTTCAAAACTGTCGGCTCTGGTACAGGAAGCCGAATCCCGGGGCAAGAATGCCGGAAATGTCGAAATGTTGCTGAAAGAAGCTCTTGGCAAAAATCACAAAAACCTGCCCGCCGCCCTGAAAAACGCCGATGGCAGTCTTGATATCACATCGCTGATCGCCAGTGTCGTTAAAAAGGCCGGTAACAAGGCTGGTGGTTCCCCGGCGGACTCTGAATATCTGTCAATGATTGAAAGTGAAGGAAACAGAACCACGCTGACATCAAGACTGATCAGGGGCAAGGCCGGAAAGCGTTACCTGATTGTCAAGCCGGGCGATACACTCAGCTCCATCGCCTATGCCACCTATGGCGACAGCTTCCTTTACCCGAAAATCTACCAGGCCAACAGAAACATCATTTCCAATCCGAACGCACTTGGCGTTGGAATGCGTCTTGTTATTCCGGAATAGTATTTCAAAGGGAGAGATTTGCAGGGATTCATATCTGGTACAATCCAGACCACCAATAACTGCAAATCATTGATTTATATGGTCGGGGCAGCAAGATTCGAACTTGCGACCCCCTGGTCCCAAACCAGGTGCGCTACCAGACTGCGCCATGCCCCGACAAAGCATTTTTCAGGAAATTTCCGAGCCCTTCCGATCCGGAAGAATCTCCAGCCCTCTTCATATAACGAATCCTGCATCACAGGGCAAGCGCCGGAGGTTAAAAATCAATCTGCGCCGGATTGCAGCAGAGGATGCAGCAAACGATCCCCCTTGCGAATGGACAAACGATCGGCAGTCCCGCCATTCAGTTCCAGAACCGCCCTTACCGGTGCGCCGGAGGATATGATTTCCTCCGAAAAAGGCTCTGCACGCCGGGCAATTCGGGTGATGCGACCATCCGCCCCGACGAACAGCATATCGAGGGAGAGGACGGTATTTTTCATCCACATGGCTATTACGCGCGGGCGATCATAGACAAACAGCATGCCGTGGTCCGGGGGCATTTCGCGCCGAAACATCAGCCCCTGCTCCTGCGCCTGCTGATCAAGAGCAAGCTCGACGTGAAACAGATGTTCACCGGCCGAGGTTACGATGCGTAATTCGTTTTGTCGGATGGTATGCTTCCCCTGGTCAGACATGGTGGAACCGCATCCTGATAAAGCCAGCACCAGTATAAAAACAGCAAACACGCCGACAGTTCCTGCTGCCGACGTGCTGTATTTCTGTCCGGTATTGTTCACAACCGTCCAACTCTAGTGGCTGGCAGGAAATGTCCCTGCGATCGGTTTCAGTTCAGCCGCCATCAGCCCCTTTGATCCGTGCCCGTATCTTACATAGACCTGCTGACCGGGACGCAGCTCGGCGAACCCGTATCGACGCAGCGTTTCCATATGAATAAAGATATCTTCCGTACCTTCACCACGGGTCAGGAACCCGTAACCGCGCGTGCGATTGAACCATTTGCAAAGAGAAAGCTCCCAGTCGCTTTCGGCTTCAACAATAACATGCGTGCGCTGTGGCATTGTCGAGGGATGAATGGCCGTGCTGTCATCCATACTCACAAGGCGCATGGTCTGCAAACCGCGTGGCCCCTGAACGACATCACAAACAACCCGAGCGCCTTCATAAGCTGTCTGGAAACCGTGATTGCGCAAGATGGAAACATGCAGCAAAACATCACCGTGTTTGGGATCATCGGGCACGATAAAGCCATAGCCTTTTGAAACATCAAACCATTTGATGGCACCTGTAACCTGCTGCACTTCCAGTCCCAGATTGTCATGTGGAACCGCTGCCGGAGCCGGTGCGATACCAAACTGCCCAAATCCCTGCTGTTCTCCCGGCAGACTACCCCCGGGTGTCGCCATTCCTGTCACAGAGCCGCTTTTGCTTTTTTCATCGGTCATACGTTCTTACCCCACTATCTTTTAATTACAAGTAGTTCCCCAACAACGAACAGACATTCCCCAAACATCAGGCCTCTTACTTCTCGATGTTTCCGGGAATAACTACGCGTTGAATAATTGTGAATCTAGTCAGGCATTCCGGTGAGGTCAACGGGGAACTGGTTGAAAGCCGCATTGAAACCATCCCGGCGCCACAAAGTGTATTATTAACAGCACAGAGACAAATTCGAATCTTGAACCAAACATCTTTCTGTTTTTTAAGAATTTTTTAACATCCCGACATGGATTTTCAAAACATATCATGGTCAGATGATGGCCATTTTCCCCAACAATCTAAAAATCTGGCGATGATGTGCATATCTGAAAGGCGGGAAATAAAAGAATCAAAATGACTCACCAGGCGCAATAAAAATACATGATTAATTCGAATCACCCGAATCAAAAGCGAGGCCTCGCAAGCCTTTTTTGCTCATTTGGTTAACACACGAGGGGAACCGGCAACAGACAGCATAAATGCCCGACAACCGAAACCGGAAAGAACCACTACACCGCCGCTCCGGACAAAAACAGATTTCGGGAAAAACAATACTGACTGAAAAAAGTGGCAAACAGTAACCGAATCACACAACCGGACAAGTGCGACCGGTGATGGCACCCCCTAGGAGAATCGAACTCCTGTTTCAAGAATGAAAATCTTGCGTCCTAACCACTAGACGAAGGGGGCGCAAACTCAGTGCTCTGTAACGAATATTACACACCGGGCAAATCACCATATAACGACAGGGCAACCGGCCCTGGTCATCGAACCGGAGGAGCACAGCCCCCCGGAAGTCAACTGATATACTGATCCTTTTGCAGAAAGGCAAGTCCCTGTTTGCGCTTTTCGTCACCCTGTGACAAAAAAATGCAGGATTTTACATGCACGGTGGATCAGCCGCGATTCAATCGCGGGTCGGCAACATCATCAATGATCATCTCAACCTTTGTACGCCCCCCCCAGCTGTTCAGCTTCAGAGAACCCGCGATATGCAAAGGGGTGCCGTTATTATTGAGTAACAAGGCACCAATCTCCGTGTCGGCACTGCGGAAAGCAACCGCATCAATGCGTGAACCGTCTCCGGCCTGCAACGTGCAGCGCACATGGCCATTGCCAACAATTTTGGCAAAATTGACGTGATGGGCGGGAAAAACGAAGCGCGGTGGCGGGTTGCCACTTCCCCAGGGACCGGCCATTTCAAGCTGCTTCAACAGCTCTTCGCTGGCAGCCCGCGGTGTCAGAGCCCCGTCGATCAAAAGATCGGAACCGCATGATGCCTGCTCCCGGGCCTCCGCAAGCCTTTCCCGGAGAAACGCACCCAGCGCCTCATATTGGCTTTCCAGCACCGTCAGACCGCCCGCCATTGCATGGCCGCCGCCCTTGACCAGCAAACCCTTTTCAACCGCCGCGCGGATGGCTGCGCCGATATCGACCCCCTGGACGGAGCGCGCCGATCCCGTCCCCTCGCCACCGCCTTCCCAGGCGATGGCCAGAGCCGGGCGCTTGAACCGCTCGCACAAACGCGAGGCCAGCAGTCCCACCAGTCCCTTGTGCCAGTCGGGAGAACCGGTGATAACAAGCGGCAGTTCGGGATCCTTTTCGATCATCTGATCGGCTGCGGCCACCGCCTCTTCCAGCATCACCCCTTCCATCGCCTTACGCTCGCTGTTGTAGCGATCAAGCTGTTCGGCAATATTCCGGGCTTCGAGATCATCGTCGCAGGACAGAAGCTGCGCGCCAAGAGCCGCATTGCCAATGCGCCCGCCAGCATTGATTCGCGGACCGAGAATAAAACCCAGATGATAGGCATTGGGCGCTTCCTGCAAGCCGGCCACGTCCGCCAGAGCCCGCAAACCGGCATTGCGGCGATGGCGCATGACCTGCAACCCCTTGTGGACATAGGCCCGGTTGAGACCGGTCAGAGGAACGACATCGCAAATCGTCGCCAGTGCCACCAGATCGAGCAATTGCAAAAGATCGGGGGCCTTGCGTCGCTCGTTGTAAAATCCGCGGCTTCGCATTTCCCTGACCACGGCGGCGAGTGTCAGAAAGACCACACCGGCGGCACACAGATCCCCCTGCCCGGAGAGATCATCGGGGCGATTGGGATTGACCAGCGCATAACAGGGGGGAAAATCCTCGCCGAGCTGGTGATGATCGATAATAATGACATCGCAATCCGTGTCCGCCACAGCCTGGAGCGCCTCGTGCGACGTGGAACCGCAATCCACCGTTATAATCAGTTGCGCCCCGTCGGCAACAAGTTGCTGCATGGCGGCGGCATTGGGGCCATAACCTTCACTCATCCGGTCGGGAATATAAATGCGGCAACCCGTATTGTGAGCCGATAAAAAACGTTTCCACAAGGCGCTGGATGTACCGCCATCCACATCATAATCACCATAGATGACAAGCGCTTCACCGTTCTCCATAGCCGCGGCAATCCGTCCGGCGGCTTTTTCCATGTCCTGAAGACTGTGCGGATCGGGCATCAGGTTTTTGATCGAGGGATCAAGAAAGACCGCCACATCCTCATCGGGCGAAAGGCGTGAGGCCAGTATGCGCCCCAGCACCTCGGGAACCTGATGCTGCTGGCTGATATTCATGGCCATGTGGATGCGTGAAGGTTCGAGGCGGTCCTTCCAGACATGGCCACCCGCCGACCGGGTCACCCCCAGAAAGGGACCTGTGACCTGCTGATCCTGTGTTTCAACTGCGCTCATCTCGTTCCTCTCCCAAAGTCACAGGAATAGAGTGATTCGCAAACCGCTCAAAATATGCCTGTTGATGAGTGTCAACAAATGCCCCCCCGGGAACCTGCTCAAATATTAACCCACTGCGCCTGAATCGCTCCCCGGACAAGCGCGGGCCACAAAGAGTTGACAGCACAGCGGATATGATCCCGCGTGCAGAGCCGGGTCCAGAATCGCAAGTGATACCGGAGTGCAAAAAGATTGACTCACGTTTTGCTTCCCGGACAAGCGATAGCGCCGATCCGGGATCCAGGGGCAGCAAGTAAGGAACGCGTTGAGAAAATGAACATAAACAAAAGCATATCACTTGCGGCCCTGGGCCCCGGCTCTGCGCTGCGCTTGTCCGGGGAGCGGAACAGCCTGCCAACCTGAACAAAATACGAAGGTCAATCATTATGCTTCCTGGTATGACAGGCTGTTGTTGCTGTTCATTCTCTCAACGCACTCCCTTTTGTTGCCCCGGGATCCCGGATCAGTGCTATCGCCTGCCCGGGAAGCGTAACATCGAGGCGGAAAGAAAATTGTGAGACAATCTTTTTGCGACCTGGTATCAGACCGGCTTTCCGGCATGATTGTGCATGGTGTCGATAATGCGCACGGAACCGCTTGAAGCGCGCATAACAATGCTTTGGGTGCTGGATTGCAGGCCGCCACGGCGCACACCTTCAAGCAGATAACCATCCGTGACACCGGTCGCGGCAAAGGTCACATCTCCCCCGATCATGTCATCGAGTGAATAAATCCGGGATATATCGTCGATTTCATATTTATCCAGCAGCTTGCGGTCGGAACCGTCACGCAAGACCAGCCGCCCTTCCATCTGCCCGCCTGTGCACTGCAAGGCCGCTGCCGCGAGAATACCCTGATCTGCCCCGCCAACCCCCAGCACCATGTCGATCCCGGTTTCCTCCGGGTCGGTAGTCTGGATCACACCGGCAATATCACCGTCCCCGATCAGGCGAATTGCGGCCCCGGCAGCACGCACCTGTTCAATCAGTTCACGATGGCGGGAGCGGTCGAGAATGCAAACCGTTATGTCGCGGCTGTCAACGCCTTTTGCCCCGGCCAGCGCCTCGATATTCTCCTGTGGTGTACGATCAAGACCGATCAGACCCGGCTCAAATCCAGGACCAATAGCGATCTTGTCCATATAGATCGGCGGGATCTGCAACAAACTGTTTTTCTCGGCAATGACAACAACGGAAAGGGCATTTGACAGGGCCCGGGCATTGATACTCGTCCCCTCCAGCGGCATCAGGGCTATATCCACCTGGTGCCGGTCACCGCTGCCCCCCAGCAACCGCCCCACCTGCAACCTCTCGTCGTCGGAAAAACCGTGTTCACCGACAATGATACGACCGCAGACAGGCAACTGTTGCAACTGTTCGGCCATGCCCCCGAGCGCCGCCTCGTCACCACCCATCTCGTCGCCACGCCCGGTGAATTTTGCCGCTGCCAGCGCTGCCGCTTCCGTGGCGCGCACAATGCCCATCATGCACATGCGCCCGTAATCGACCTGATCGGAATTTGCGGCATCATTCATGTTTCATCACCTTCCGGCCAGCGCGGTCTACAGGGATTCGATCCTGATCATTTGCGATCCAGTTTCAACATGGCCGTCACTGTTTATGGCTTCAAGGGCCTTGCGGACGGCGCTTTCCGTCGTTTCATGGGTTATCAGCACCACCGGCGCAAACGGCGCACCCTCTTGCGCCCCGGATGATCCCCGAATGCCCCTTGCCTTTTGCACAACGCTTTGCAGGGAAATTTCCTGCTCGGCCATGCGCGAGGCGATAGCGGCAATGGCACCGGGGTGATCGCGAACCTGCAAGCGAATATAATAGCCGCCCTCGTGACGACGCATTCCCGCCCGCTTGCAGGGTTTGAGATCGCTCGCTTTTGTCAGCAATGGCGGCAGTTGTATTCCCCTCGCAATATCAACAATATCACTGACAATGGCGGAAGCGGTCGGCCCCGCTCCGGCACCGGGTCCCACCAGCATGATCTTGTCGATAAAATCACCCTCCACGGCAATGCAATTGGTGACACCGGCGACTTCCGCAATGGCTGTATGCTTGGGAACCATTGTCGGATGAACGCGCTGTTCGATGCCTGAATCGGTTATCTGGGCCACGCCCAGCAGTTTGATGCGATAGCCAAGGCGGTCCGCGGCCTCGATATCGGCGATGGTGATATTTTCGATACCCTCAAGATAGATTTCATCAAAAGCCAGTTCGGTGCCAAAGGCCAGCGAGGTCAGGATAGCCAGCTTGTGGGCGGTGTCATGACCACCAATATCAAAGGTCGGATCGGCTTCGGCAAAACCCAGTTCCTGCGCCTCTTTCAAAACATCTGCAAAATTCCGGCCTTCTTCCTGCATGCGCGTAAGAATATAGTTGCAGGTGCCATTCATGATGCCATAGACCCGCGTCACATCATTGCCAACGAGGCTTTCACGCATGGCCTTGATGACCGGGATGCCGCCGCCGACGGCTGCTTCAAAATTAAGGGAAACCCCGTGATCCTCGGCCAGTTGCGCCAGCCGCGTTCCGTGCTTGGCGAGCATCGCCTTGTTGGCCGTCACCACATGTTTGCCAGCCGCAAGAGCGGCCTCGACACAGGCAAGGGCAATGCCGTCGGCGCCGCCCATCATTTCGATAAAGACATCAAGTTTGTCGGAGCGGGCCATTTCCAGCGCATCCCCGAACCACTCATAGGAGGAAAGATCCACACCGCGATCAAGATCACGATCCAGATCACAAACGGCCCTGATCTCCACCGGCCGCCCGACCTGCCGGGCAAGCTTGTCTCCGTGCGTTTGAAGAACCTGCACCACACCGGTGCCAATCGTGCCCAGCCCGGCGATTGCGAGCCGCAAACTGTTATTCGCCATAATTAAACCCTGCCAGTCCTTATCCTGTTATGGGAATGACGTTATGCATGGTTTCATCGGCTTCCGCCAGAAATTTTCTCAAGCTCCGCGCCGCCTGGCGAATCCGGTGTTCATTTTCCACAAGCGACAGGCGCACATAGCCCTCGCCGAACTCGCCAAAACCCACACCCGGCGAAACCGCGATATCGGCTTTTTCCAGCAACAGTTTGGAAAACTCCAGTGAACCCAGAGGTTTGAATTTTTCCGGAATCGGCGCCCAGGCAAACATGGTCGCCGGTGGCGAGGGTATATCCCAGCCGGAGCGGGCAAAACAGCTTACCAGGCAATCCCGGCGCGACTTGTAAATCTGCCGGATTTCCCTGATGCAGTCGTCAGGACCATTGAGTGCGGCTGTTGCAGCCACCTGGATGGGGGTAAAGGCCCCGTAATCCAGATAGGACTTGACCCGCGCAAGCGCCGCGATCAGACGTTCGTTGCCGACCGCAAAGCCCATGCGCCAGCCGGGCATGGCATAGGTTTTCGACAGGGATGTAAATTCAACCGCCACATCCATTGCGCCGGGCACCTGCAAAACGGAAGGCGGCGGATTATCTTCAAAATAGATTTCCGAATAGGCCACATCCGACAATATGATCAGATCATTTTTGCGCGCATAGGCAACGACTTCGCTATAGAAATCAAGGCTGGCCATTTTCGCGGTCGGATTGGACGGGTAACTCAGCACCAGCGCGATGGGCTTGGGGATGGAGTGTTGCATGGCGCGATCGACATGGACCAGAAAATTCTCGTCGGGTTCCACCGGCAAATGCCGCAACACGCCCCCGGAAATGATAAAGCCGAATTCATGAATGGGATAGGTCGGATTGGGCGCAAGGATAACATCACCAGGTGCGGTGATGGCCTGGGCCATATTGGCGAACCCTTCCTTGGAGCCAAGTGTTGCGACCACCTGGGTGTCGGGATCAAGTTTGACCCCGAAACGCCGTTCATAATAGTTCGCCTGGGCGCGGCGCAGCCCCGGTATGCCCTTTGAAGCCGAATAGCGATGCGTATGGGGCTTTTGTACCGTCTCGATCAGCTTGTCGACAATATGCCGGGGGGTGGGCATATCAGGGTTACCCATACCAAAATCGACAACATCGGCGCCGTTGGCCCGGGCGGCCGCCTTGAGACGATTGACCTGCTCGAACACATAGGGAGGAAGTCGTCTGATTTTGTGAAATTCGCCTTGCACCTTGCACCTTCTTTTATCTGTTGGATCCTGCAATCCCGATCCTTTAGCGAGACATGGACCAACCGCACGTCCCTGCGGTTCACGTCACTTGCCCCGGCGGATCAGGCTTCTACTATAGAAGGGAATTTTGTGCACTCCAAGACGAAACCGGTTGCAGCAAGTTTTATCGGCTCTCGATCTCGTATACAGCAATGGCAAAGTGATCGTGTTTCACCCGGTTCATTTCCCGCAGGAGGCGCTTTCTCTCCCCCTCCGGCATAATAGCCCTGCCGATACGCAGAGCCTCCCGGTCACCGATTGACGAGGTGTAATCGGATACCGAACTGCACCCCCCTGAAATGATCGCCACAAACATCAAAAAGCAGAACCGCAACATCCTGAACAATCCTCACCATTCACACTGATTCCGATACAACACATCAAGGTTGCACAAAAATCTCTGACAAATGATTAACGATTGTATCGGATTGAACCGCATCATCCCGACCGCCATCAGGGGAACAGCGGCAGTTGCTCAAGACCAAGGCTTTCTTCCAGCCCGAACATCAGATTGAAATTCTGCAAGGCCTGCCCGGCCGATCCCTTCACAAGATTGTCAATCGTCGAAATGATGATGACACGATCCGTGATGCGGTCGGCATAGACACCGATACGACAGTAATTTGACCCCCTGACCTGCTGTGTAGAGGGCGCGGGTCCCTCCTTGACAACCCGGACAAAAGCGCTGTCCGCGTAGGTTTCAACAAGTGCCTCGCGGACATCATCAACGGTTTTGCCTTCGCCAAGACGGGCATAACAGGTGACCAGTTCGCCGCGGCTCATGGGGACCAGGTGAGGGGTGAAATTGACCGTTATCGCCCGACCGGCACCAAGGCCGAGTTCCTGTTCGATTTCCGGCGCATGGCGATGAGCGGCAATGGCATAGGGGGAGAGCCCTTCCCCGGCTTCCGAAAAAAGCGTATTTTGCTTCAGCCCGCGACCGGCTCCCGAGACGCCGGACTTGGCGTCGATGATCAGATCATCACCACTGACGACCCCTTCACGCACTGCCGGCAAAAGCGCCATCAGTGTTGCCGTCGGATAGCAACCGGGACAAGCCACCAGAGAGGCCGTGGCGATTTCATCGCGATAATGTTCCGAAAGCCCGTAAACGGCCTTTTTGACCAGTTCGGGCGCGCTGTGTTCAAGGCCATACCACTGTTCCCATGTCCCGACATCACGCAATCTGAAGTCGGCCGACATGTCAATGACCCTGACGCCATCGGGCAGTTTCGCTATGATCGAATGGGCTGTGCCATGCGGCAAACCGCAAAAGACCGCATCAACATCCTGCCAGTCGACGCCATCGCTATCCACAAGATCGGGCAATCCGTGTCCGTCAAGATGCGGAAAGACTTCCCTTACGGATTTGCCGGCATGGGTCTTTGCCACGAGATAGCGAATATTGATGCGTGGATGACGCACGGCCAGCCTGACAAGATCGCCTCCGGTATAGCCCGAGGCCCCGATCACCGCTATATTCAGCTTTTCCATAAGCTATCATCTTTCCTGTTGTGATGAACTTGATTTGCTGTATAGCGAGACAGTGGACCGGTGGCAAATTTCAAATACTGTCAGGGCTCCCCGGCAACATGAGCGGATCAGCGCCGGATCGGCCGCGCCGGTGTCCCGGCAACACGACCGCCATCATCGACATTGCGGGTGACGGCAGCACCGGCCCCGACAAGGCAGCCCTTGCCAATTGTCACACCGGGAATAATGCTGGCGCCCGTGCCGATAAAGGAGCGCTCACCGATCGTCACGCCGCCCGCTATGGCAACACCGGGTGAAATCTGAACGCTGTCGCCAATTTTGCAATCATAGTCAACCGAACAGTTCGTACTCAAAATGCAACTGTTGGCAATTGTGGCATTGGCATGAACCACAGCGCCCGCCATCACAATGGT
>JALXEI010000256.1 GCA_027069645.1 Hyphomicrobiales bacterium | reverse complement strand
TAACCTTCCCTCTCCCTCGGCTCCCTCAATTACTGCCAAAACCAATGACAAGGCAATGACCGACAAAAACCTGTTGGCCACCTTGCCTCGGCATGAGGATACCACAACAGAGCCAAACCGATTGCTGTTGACCAATACGGCCACAAGCCTTTTGCGACCTGAACCGGTCAAAAACAACCCGGCAGATATACAGCTACCGCAAAGAAAACCCCTGCGCCTGCGCCAAGCTTTTGTGGCCCCGCAAAAGGTGAAAAACAGCAAACCGATTGCCTCAATAACAAAACAGCCGATTCAGTTGCCAACCACAACGCTTGACCATGCCCTGATGGGAAAAAACGGCCTCAACTGGCAAAATCTGTTGCAGCAAGCCAGCCATATCCCCTTCAAGGCCGCCGCCTTTGAGCCATCCAATAGCACGGCGAACGAAAAAAAAGCTTCCCCCTTGCCTGACACACAGGAAAATGGTCAGCCATCATCACTGCATGAACCAAACACCTCTCAAAAGCCCCCTGCTCCCCAGTGCAGGGATGGCAAAATCGCTGGTTGGTCCGGTATTCGGTTGCTGGCAAAACACAAGGAGCTGTTACGACAGGCCAACCTCGTCAAGGACGATGTCTCGGCCAATATGGCAGCTCGCCTCAAGGCTAGGGGCTTCCAGGTTGGAGCCCCCATATACATGCGCATTTTCAAGGACCGTTCCGAGCTGGAGATCTGGCTTGAAAAAGACGGTCGCTTTGCCCTATTTCACACTTATAAAATCTGCCGCTGGTCGGGAACCTTCGGGCCAAAACTGTATGAGGGTGACCGCCAGAGCCCGGAAGGCTTCTATCTTGTCGATGACCAGCTTTTCAACCGGCGTTCATGGAAATGGAAAGGCAGTTTTTCCATCGGCTATCCCAATGCCTATGACAAGCTGCATGGACGCACAGGCTCCCTGATCCTTGTTCATGGAGGCTGTACCTCTTCAGGCTGTTTTGCCCTGACCAATCCGGTCATCAAGGAAGTACATGAGCTGGCACAGCTTGCCCGCAATCATGGCCAGAAAAAATTCGCCATCCATATTTTTCCTTTCAGGCTCACCCGGCCCAATATTATGAGACACAAAAACAGCCCGTGGGTAGGCTTTTGGAACAATCTCAAGGAAGGCTATGACCTGTTCGAGAAAAAACGGACATTGCCTGAGATCAGCGTTTGCAACAAACGTTATGTGTTTTCGGCCAAAGGCAACAAAACAGGTTGCTATGGGCTGCAAGCCTATATTCCGGGCTGGCGACCGGCACCACGTTATGCCCGACATGCCAGAGGCCATCGAGGCAGGCTGGCTCGAAGAAGGGCACATCGGGCGCGCACTCTAGGCATCAGACCCCGGTGCAATTACAATCGACCCAGTTGTCGTAGATGGATCGCCCTCAAGAGCAAAAGACATTTGCGCTCGGCCAGTCGGAAAGTGGCAAAAAAGGTCGCAAGAAAAACCGCCAAACGCCGCCGCCATATCGCCAGACGACGCACCATCTCGAAACGTCGCCGTGCCCTCATGAAACGCGCCCACGCCATTGGCCGTAAAAAACGCAGATAGGCCAGAAACCATAACCTCTACAAAACAAGGACTGTTGTCCGATCGGCAAACTACACCCGTTTTCAAGCAAGACCTCCAATAACCCGAATTATGGATAAGGATTTTCATAAACGTCAGATGGCAGACAATGATTTTTGGTTATATTTCAGTGTCATCCTCGCGCAGGCGAGGATCCATACTCCCTGTGTTGGTAATTTGAAACGGGAGATTGTTGCAAGCTTTGTGACCAAAACCGAAAGATCTGTGGATATGGATCCCCGCCTGCGCGGGGATGACAGGCTTTGTTATTTTAAATCAATAAGATACAATGGCGATTATCCATAATTGGGGTTCCAATACCAACCGCCCTGAAGATTAACTCATTGCCCGGTATAATACGCGGCGGCGTAGGTGATGACTCATGTTGACTGGTGGAACATGTTGAACGGGCAACGGTTTTACGCAAGCCTATGCGTCAGCTTCAAGGGCGGTTGTTGGTATGACACGGCTTATGCTACACGTACCACATCGTCTAGCACTCCGTCACCGCAGACAAAGATCGCTCCGGTGAAATGGGCAAATATTTATGTTGTCTGCCTATAAATAGCGTTTTTATCAAACCGCCTTGCAACGACGCACAAAGGTTACAAAACGCCTTGCCCAGTTGTTTTGGCCGGTATTGCGATGGTGGCAGAAACCCGCCTGCACATTGCCGATCACAAGCGCATCATTCTCACCATCAATCCCGTAGCCGCGCTCGACCTTGTGTGCATAGACCATATTTTCAGGCAGTCCTTCAAGCGATGCGTAATGAAATTCATGGGCGCAGATGGTCGCCGCCTTGCCGTCTCCGCTCTTTGGCCACAAGCCGTTGCCGGTTTCGCGCAAACGTACAAGCCCCCGCCCCTGCGGTTTTTTATGCATGGTGATGGTGCCCGGCACAACCCCAGCCATTTGCGCCTTTTGACCATTCCATTCAATGCTTTTCGACAGATAAATCAAGCCGCCACACTCTGCGTAAATCGGCAAGCCATCTTGTGCTGCTGTCTTGATCTCGTCTCTAAGGGCTGCATTATTTTCCAGCGCCTGCATGTGTGTTTCGGGAAAGCCACCCCCAAGAAACAGCCCGTCTACACGGGGCAGTTCTTTGTCTTCCAGCGTGTTGAAGAACACCAGTTCCGCTCCAGCCTCGCGCAAAGCGTCCAGATCATCGGCATAGTAAAAGCCAAAAGCACTATCGCGAGCAATGCCGATCCGTACATACCCGTCCTCTCTGTCCGTGAGAGCCGATTGATCGAAAATAGCTTCGTCAAAAGGCGGCTGCTTGGCTTTTGTGGCAATATGGCGAACAAGATCCAGATCGATATGTTTTTCGACCATCTGCGCCAGCTCGGCGATGCGCTCCTCTGCCTTGCCGCTTTCTTCCGGGGGTATCAATCCTAAATGGCGTTCGGGAGCCAAAAGGTGATCATTGCGCGGTACGGCCCCAACAACGGTCAAATCGGTATAGTGATCGACCGAGGCCCGCAATTTGCTCTCTTGCCTCGCACTAGCCACCTTGTTGAAGATCACCCCGGCCAGTTCCAGTTCGGGGGCAAAGGCCTTGTAGCCAATCAGCAAGGGCGCGATACCTCGCGTAATACCGACCACATCAATGACAAGGATCACCGGTGCTTGCAAAAGCGCTGCAAGGGCCGCGTTGGAATCACGGCCATCAAGGGCAACGCCATCATAAAGTCCCTTATTGCCCTCGATCAATCCGACATCGGCACAACTCACATGCTGCGCAAACAGAGCCTTGATCTCGGCATGGCTCTGCGTATTGAAATCCAGATTGTAGCAGGGGCGCCCCGATGCTTTTTGCAGCCACAAGGGATCAATATAATCCGGCCCCTTTTTGAAGGTCTGCACCCCTTGCCCGCGCCGGTTCAAAGCCGCGGCAAGTCCAACGCTGATGGTGGTTTTGCCAGATGATTTATGAGCCGCTGACAAATAGAGATGAGGCACGATTCATCGGTTCCACTCAAATGCTGATGCAATTACTCTTTAACCGGTGAAGGCAGGAAGGGCAAAAGTTTCAGAGCAAAACCTGTTATGAACATGGCAATCGATACACCGGCCAGCCCTAGCAGAAGTTCGGGCATTGATGGCGCATAATGAGCGAACTGGCCATCGGCAAAACTGCTCGACACATCATAGCCCGGAAACAGGCTCAAAGGATAAGACTGGCCACCAATGATGATCACATACATATGAGCAATGCCTCCCGCCAACATCATCACCGAGGTCATGATCAACCCGACGCGGGTAGCCCCGAACTCCCTGTTGGCAAGCATCAGCATGGGCAAAACAGCACCAATCAGTACATGCCCGCCCCAGAACAGCCAGGTGAACAGACTGCCGCTCCACAAAATATAA
>JALXEI010000255.1 GCA_027069645.1 Hyphomicrobiales bacterium | reverse complement strand
CTGTTCGGATATGGCCGCCGCCTATGCGCTGGCGCATGTGACGCTCATTGCCTCGATCGAACCGGAAGCTTTTGGCCGCACCAGTGCCGAGGCACAGGCGCTGGGCTGCCCCGTCATTGCGACGAATATCGGTGCACCGCCGGAAACGGTACGTGCCTGTCCCGTTGTTGAAAAAAGCGAGCGGTCCGGCTGGCTGGTCCCTCCAGGTGATCCGAATGCGCTTGCCGATGCGCTTGGCGAGGTGCTGGAAATGACGGAGGCAGACCATGCGCGAACGGGACAGAATGCGATTGACAATGTTGTCGGGAACTTTTCAGATGAATTGTTGAAAATCAGTACCTTGCAGGTCTATGATCGGTTACTTGGTACGGATTTTGCGGACCGTTATGCAACAAAAATGAAGGATCGAAGCTGAATAGTCATGAAGTTTGCGGCGTTTCGGATCGGTCAGGACGTCAGGAACAATCATTTTATCATTTTTTCTGGCCGATCGCTCAAAACAGATTTATATTGGAAAGCGACCGCATGAAACAGCGGTCATTTGTGAACTGCCATGCAACAATAAAGGAGACTGTTACAATCGCCAGAAGACCGCATAGAAGTACTTCCGAGAGAAATACAGGACCAAGAGCAAACGGCGCCATCAGCGCCCCCGAAGTACAATTGATAGACGAGACAGGCGAAAACAGGGGCGTTGTTGTCCTCGACGATGCCCTTGAGCGGGCCCGCAATGTCGGCCTTGACCTCGTCGAAATTTCCCCGACCGCCCGGCCACCGATCTGCAAGATACTGGATTTTGGAAAATTCAAATATCAGGCGCAGAAAAAAGCCGCCGAGGCGCGCAAAAAACAAAAAACCATAGAGGTCAAGGAAATCAAGATGCGTCCCAATATCGACGTGCATGATTACGAGACCAAGCTGAAAGCCATGCAACGCTTTTTCGATGCCGGTGACAAGGTGAAATTCACCATCCGTTTCCGCGGGCGTGAAATGGCCCACAAGGAACTGGGACGCGATTTGCTGGATCGTGTGGTGAAGGATGCCGAGAAAGTTTCAAAGGTGGAACTGGCACCCAAATTTGAAGGCCGCCAGATGATTATGATCCTCGCCCCCAAATAGAGCCGGGGATCTATCCGAGCCATACCAGCAGCGGTGCCGACAGATAGGCCGCAAAAAAACCGATGCCCCAGATGAGGGCCGAGGCGATGACGAGTCGCCGGTTCCATATGTGCGCCCTGGTGCACAAGGCGGCGAGATGCGGGTCGCTCGGGCAGGTCTGGCCAGGGCGAAAGGTCAACCACGACGCCAATAGAATCAACACGGCGCTGATTGCAAAAAACCAGATCTTGTTGCCGGCCACCAGGCCAATGACCGGGAGGCTGCTGTAAAGGGCTGCCCAGCTTGCGCCAAAGCCCAGTGCCACAAAGGCGATGGGCAGCGCACAGCAAAACAGGGTCGGCAGGGTGGCGAACAACACCAGCCAGCCGAAACGCCGGTCTGGCAGGTCAGCCTGATATTTTCCGGTCATTTTTTCTTCCCGTCGTCGATATATGGATCAGCAGGCTCTGCCGCTTTTCATGGAGCGGAAGGTGAAGCCCTTGTTGGCGAACAGGCTTTTCATCCTTGCAGCGGTGATCCCGGCTGAAGGGCTGGCACAGACGGTGATGACACCTTTTTTGAGATTGGTGGAAACGGATTTGACGCCGGGAATGGCTTTCAGGGCCTTTTCCGATGTCTTGACGCAAAACGGGCAGGTCATGCCATCGACGCGCATATTGTAAACCGTGCTGCCGGCGGCCTCGGCCGAGGTGATGGCCAGCAGATTTGTGGCGAATGTCAGCGGTGTGCGGGCGGGTTGTCCGGTGCCATGCAAGCCGGTGACAAGGGCCGCGAGAGCGGTGAGGGTGAGGGGGTGTGTTTTCTTCATTGATCTTCTCCTTTTGGGGCCGACAGCAAGCAGGGGATATTGCTGCCGGGGTCAGAAATTGAAGCGCAGCGAGGCGCGGGCGATAAAATCCTTTTGCAGCCGTGTGCCTCCGAGATCCTGCATGACGGGGATTTGTACCGATGCTTCGGCGATCATGTTTTTGGCGGCATATTGCAGGCCGGGGGCGATAAACAATGTGGTACCGCCGGAATTTGCATCGCGTATGCCATTGATTTCATTCTTTTGTTCATGCACCAGATTGGCTTCGAGGACGCCAAACAGGAAACTGTCCGTGTCAGCGCTCAGTTCCTCTGGCCAGAGGCGTAG
The DNA here is from genome assembly GCA_027069645.1 of Hyphomicrobiales bacterium. Lineage (GTDB taxonomy): Bacteria > Pseudomonadota > Alphaproteobacteria > Rhizobiales > JAKIUO01 > JAKIUO01. The sequence continues at coordinate 1,724 of JALXEI010000255.1, read as the reverse complement.
CTGGAACGAAGCATCTGCCTTGAAAACATCACCATGTTCAATGCCATCGGCCTTGCGATTGTCCTGATAGCTGAAGCTTGTATCGATTTGCCAGTCGGTTGTTGCATATGTCATCACCAGTCCGGCAAAGGGATCCACCGTGCCGGAGCCCAATTGTACCGGTCCCGGCAGGAGGCCGAGTGTGTCATGAGCGTCATGTCGGCCCGTTGGCAGTTCCAGTCCGGCAAAGGGGGCGATGCGAAAAGTGCTGCCGGCAGCGTCCTGCTGGAAGGCGGTGTAGCGGGCAAACAGGCGGACATCGCCGAGGCCGCGATCAGAGCGATAGCCCGCCGGTGTTTTCAGCCGCTTTTCGGTCACGGGCAGCACACCGAACAGGGCCAGTTTCGGGGTCAGCCCGTAGCCCGCGACCGTCACGGAAGTGACAGCGGTAAATTCGCGCCCGAGACCGGCCGGGTCATCGCTGGCGCGGGCGACAATGACCTGCTGGCGTAGCAGCGTTTCATCCTTGCTGATGGCCAGCGCCGTGTTGGAGGTGATGGGAGCGGCGAGGCCGTTGCTGCTGAACAGGGTGGCTGCGATGGTTAGTATCATTCCGGAAACCGTAATATTCGTGACGGTGTTCATTGATGTTTTTACCTTGCATGTGTTGCGACGATCTCCTGATTTGTCTATCATGCACCTTGTAGTTACTATAGGGTCAAGTGTTTTCTCCGGAGAGGCGGTCAGCATGTATAAAATCGGTGTAATAGCGAGGAAAACCGGTCTTGGAGCCGAGACCATCCGTTATTATGAGCAGATCGGCATATTGCCCGAACCCGAACGCGCCGCCAATGGCTATCGGCTTTATGATGATCAGCATCTCAAACGGTTGCGTTTTGTCAAGCGGGCGAGGGAACTCGGTTTTTCGCTGGACAAGGTGCGCTCGTTATTGAGCCTGTCGGAACAAAAGGACATGACCTGCCGGTCGGTGCGCACCATTGCCGAAGAGCACCTCAATGAAGTGCGGCGCAATATTGCCGATTTGCAGGCCATGGAAGAGTTGCTGGAAGCTGCCGTTCAACCCTGCCCTGGCGACAGTTCCACAGTCTGCCCCATTCTTGATGTCCTGTTTGCCGAGGAGGGGTGAAACCAGGGCAAAAGGCTGATCTTTGTAATTCGGCGGATCCGTCAGCTTTTCTGCTCCCCGGACAAGCGCAGCGCAGAGCCGGGGTCCAGAGTCGCAAGTGACATGCTTTTGTTATTGTTGATTATCTCAGCGAACTCTTTTTTTGTTGCCCCGGGATCCCGGATCGGCGCTAACGCTTGTCCGGGAAGCGAAGTGGTCAGGCAGCAACCGCCCGCGCGGCGCCAAAGCTCACCAGTCTTTTGCTGTCTTCGTCCCACAGGGCGAGGCGGGCGCATTTGAGACTTTCGAGGAATTTGATCTTTTTGGGAATAGTCTGGAGTTCCGGGCTGGCGTCAAGACATTCCTGCAAGCGATAGTTGGGAATGGCGCTGTTAAGATGGTGGATGTGGTGGATGCCGATATTGCCGGTCAGCCATTGCATGAATTTGGGCAGGACATAGTAGGAGCTGCCAAGCAGTCCGGCGAGATGAAAGTTCCAGTCTTCTTCATGTTCCCAATAGGTATCTTCATACTGGTGCTGGACAAAGAACAGCCAGCCGCCAATGATGGCCGCAATGACAAGGGCGGGCAGATAGGCTTTGAGAAAAGGTCCGACGCC
>JALXEI010000254.1 GCA_027069645.1 Hyphomicrobiales bacterium | reverse complement strand
TGTTTATGAGTTTATGACCTAGGGCCACAAGTACGATGGATTTGTTTTTATCAATTTTCTCAACAAGTTCCTTACTTTCCGCCCCTGGTTCCCGGATCGGCGCTGTCGCTTGTCCGGGAAGCGAAACATCAAGGCAAAACGGGAAAGGTGAGCCAACCTTTTTGCGTTTTGGTACAAGTACCATGTCCTGACCTCGATAGATCACGCAATTTTACTACCGGCGCAGGCGGGCCAGCAGTTCCGGGGTGGGGTAGCCATCGGCGGCAAAGCCGTATTTTTTTTGCATTTCGCGAATGGCGTTGCGACTTTTCGACCCGAGAATACCATCGATCTTGCCGACATCATAGCCACGTCGTGTCAGAATGCGCTGAAGCTGTTTGCGTCCGGCATAGTCGAGACCTCGCGCGCCGCGTCCGGGGTGCACTTTTCCGGCACCGGCAAGGCGGGTGGCGAAATAGCCCGCCGTCAGGGAATAGGTCAGGGAATGGTTCCATTCCAGATAGACCTTTAAAAAATTCGGATAGGCGAGAAAGGCCGGGCCGTCCTTGCCCATAGGCAGGATCAGCGAGGCGGGCAGACTGTCGGCCCTGAGCGGCTGACCATTGGCGCGACGCACCCCCCATTTGGCCCATTGGGCACGCGAATGCTGAATATGAACATCGGCCTGATCCCAGGGCAGGGAACGCGGTGTGCGCACTTCCTGCAACCAGGGCTGTCCGGCCTTCCAGCCAAGCGCCTTCATATATTTTGCCGCCGAGGCAAGCGCATCCGGGGCGCTGTTGAGCAGATCAACGCGGCCGTCGCCGTCCATGTCGACTCCGTAATTAAGGTAGTGGGAGGGCAAAAACTGCAACTGTCCCAGCTCGCCCGCCCAGGGACCGTGCATTTCACGTGCGGTGAGGTCACCGCGGTCGATGATTTTGAGGGCCGCAAACAGTTCCTTGTGAAAGCGCTCGGAGCGGCGGCAGTCATAGGCGAGAGTGGCAAGGGAGCGAAGTGTGCGGGACTTGCCCAGAAAGGCTCCGAAATCCGTTTCAAGGCCCCAGAAGGCGGTAATGACTTCGCCCGGCACGCCGTAGCGCCTTTTGATGGCGGCGAAGGTGCGGGCATGTTTACGCAGTTTTTTGCGCCCGATTTTCAGCCGGTAACCCGATACCATGCGCCCGGCAAATTGCAGGAAGGTCTGCGAGAAGACACTTTGTGCATTGTCGCGGCGCACCACATCCGGATCATAGCGAAGGCCGCCAAGGGCGCTGTTGATGGTGCGCCGCGAGATGCCCTGTGCCGCTGCCTGGCGCTTTATATCCTGCAACCAGCTCTGGAAATTGCCGGTGCGGCATTTGCCAAGGGCTGATGCAGACAAGGTGGTGCCGGTGAGGGCAAGAGCGACAAGCGCGGTCAGTATTTTGCGATTCATATGGAAATTCCCCTGTGGTGTCGGTTCGTGCAGGCCCGCCGAATCAATACCCGAACTCTGGCAGACAGAAATTTACCATTTGTTTAACAATGCAATCAGGCAATTTGGTGGGGAATGTGCGTCGGGAAGGATGACTGTATTTCTACGAATGGGAATCGCCCCGACATCTTACTACATACCAAACAGAAGGAGGGGAGTTTTCATTGGCAATATATCAAACCAGGGTGATGACATGAATAAGGGACGCTTTTTGATTGTGTTTTTATTGGCGATGTCTGCTGGAATTGGGAGCGGGTATGCTGCCGGGAAAAATGCTTTATCGCTGTCGGTTATGAATGCCCCGGTTGTTCTTACAACAAGTAGTGAAAACTCAAATGCCGATACAATGACAGCAGAAGAAAAGAAGGATTATTGTACTAAAGAGGCAGAAGACCCGGATAACCGGGAATCCGTTTGCTCTGACAAGGTGGATGGGTACTGGGTGGAAAAGTGCTATGCAGAATATAGTGTATGCCTCGAAAAGGATACGGACGCCAGGTGCAAGCCCCTTTATGACAATTGTCTGGCAGACGAGGACGCGAAAAAAGAAGATGTAAAGGATTGCGTTTCGAACTGGAGCGGTGAGGATACGGAGACCTATATTGCGGCCTGTATCGATGATCTGAACAAGCGTTAGCTGTGTTTTGCGATTGCCGCTGTCAAAGGGGAGTCGTTGTTGCCTTGCCGGCAGTGCGGGATATTCCCCTATTTGAACCCGCGCAGGGCGTCGATGGTGTTGGGGAGCCACAGGGAGATGGCCGGGATATAGGTGACCATCACGAGGAAAACCAGCAATATCATCATCCAGGGCAGGGCGGCTTTCAGCACCCATACAAGATTGTGGCCGGTGATGCCTGCGGTGACGAACAGGTTGAGGCCGACAGGAGGCGTGACCATGCCGATTTCCATATTGACCACCATGATGATGCCCAGATGGATGGGGTCAATGCCCAGCTTCAGGGCGATGGGCAGCAGGATGGGAGCCATGATCAGCAGCAGCGCCGAGGGTTCCATGAAGTCGCCGCCAAGGATCAGCAATATGTTGACAATGAGCAGAAACGACCAGGCTTCAAAGCCCATGCCGGTGATTATTTCGGCGATATGATGGGGAATGCGTTCGGTGGTCAGAACATGGGCGAACAGCATGGCATTGGCGATGATGAACAGCAGCATGATGGAGACTTTGGCGGCATCCATGACGGTCTTGTGGACTTCCCGATTAAAAAAGCTTTGCGGCAGCGCCAGTGCCATCCGGCCGATATTGCGCGTCAGCATGACGGGAACAGATTCCCCTTCGCGCCGCCAGGGAATGTCTTTCAGGGGGCCTATATCGCGATAGCCGAACACTGCAACGAAAAAGGCATAGACGGCGGACAGGGCCGCCGCTTCGGTGGGACTGGCGACGCCGCCATAAATCGAGCCGATGACAATGATGATCAGCATCAGTCCGCCAAGAGCGCTGAAGCCGGAGCGAAAAACCTCTCCCATGCCCTTCCAGGGCTGGCGCGGCAGATCCTTGATGGTGGCCAGTACATAGATGCCGATCATCAGCATGGCCCCCATGATCAGACCGGGAATGAGACCGGCCATGAACATGCGGGCGGCTGAAACCTCTGTGGCCGCGGCATAGACCAGCATGACGATGGAAGGGGGGATCAGAATGCCGAGCGTCCCGGCATTGGTGATCACACCGGCGGCGAAATTTTCGGGATAGCCGGCGCGCACCATTCCGGCGATGACGATGGTCCCGATGGCGGCAACAGTGGCCGGGGAGGAGCCCGAGACAGCCGCAAACAGCATGCAGGCCAGCACCGAGGCCATTGCCATGCCGCCGCGAATATGGCCTACGAGCGCCATTGCAAAGCGAATAAGACGCCTTGCCACACCACCCGTGGAGAGAAACTGGGAAGACAGGATGAAAAACGGAATGGCCAGCAGGGTATAGTGTTCGGAAACATTGGCCATCAGCTTCAGGGCGACGGTCGAAAGGCTGTCGCTGGAAAAGAACAGAATGGTAATGACGCTGGAAAAGCCGAGCGCCAGCGCGATGGGCATACCGATAAACATGCAAAAGAACAGCAGGATAAAAAGAACGGCACTGGTCATGACTTTGTCTCCCCACCGCCTGTGGCGCTTTCTTCCTTAATATCCTCAAGGACTTTTCGGGCTTCATCGACACTCTCGAAGCCTGCCGAACGGTTTCGGATGATATTTACCAGCAGTTCCAGCAAACGAAGCGCCAGCAACACCATACCAATCAGCAGGATGGAATGGGCGATCCATTTGTTGATCGGGATGTCTTCCATCTCGATATTGTATTTTCTGATTTTGGCCAGATAGAACCAGGCCCCGTAACCGATGAGGGCGCAATAGACGATGGACAGGATGACGGCAAGTGCTCCGAGAAAGCGGCGGACACTGTACGGCAGATGGTTGATGAAGGCGTCAACACCGATATGGGCACCAACCCGGACGCCATACGAAGCGCCGAACAGAACCATCCAGGCCGACATGTGCAGAGTC
>JALXEI010000253.1 GCA_027069645.1 Hyphomicrobiales bacterium | reverse complement strand
CTTTGATACCGGCTGTTACCCCTATTAAGGGTTTACCCCCAAAATGGGGGTGTTATTATAGGCACAACGGATAACTGACTGTCGTCAAACGATTTTTGGAGGGATACATGAAAAGGGCCGGAAAGCTGATTATCGTGATACTGAAACTTGTCGGGGCACTTTTGCTATTGGTGATCGTTCTGGGCTTTGCCAGACTGATCGGCCAGACGGCCCTGATGATCACCGGCGGGATCATTGCAGCCTCGGCCTTCGCGGTGATCTTCAGCAAGGACGCTGCGGCGACCAAGACCAACAAGGCGATTGCGGGCGTTGTATTCGTTCTGGCAGGTTTGATGGCCTTTGGCGGGTATGTTGAAGGACAGCAGGAGCAGGAGCGCATTGCCGCGCTGCGCGCAACTGACCCTGCCGCGTATCTTCTGGAAATCCGGGAAGGCGACCCCGATCTCTGGCTGACCGAACTGGAGCAACTGGACCCGGAAGCCTATCAGGCCGAAATGGCCCATCGCGAGCAGGAAGCCGCAGAGGCCGCCGCCCGGCAACGGGCGCAGGAAGAACAGGCGCGCAGGGCAGAAGCCGCCAGACTGGAAGCCGAACGCCGGGCCGCCGAGGCCAAGCGCGAGGCTGACCGCCGCGCAGCAGAAGCAGCGGCGGCACTGAAGCGGGCACAGGCGCTTGCGCCCAAGCGTATCACCGGGGCCTATGTCGGCTGCAAGACCACGGCGGCGCTGAACGAATTCATCACGGCCGCAAACAACAACGACCTGCGCCAGATACAGGCGCTGAACGCCACGGCCTGCACCTCAATCGAGGGGATGGAATATTCCATCGTGGACCGGGGCTGGATGACCTCGCAGATACGGGTTTACGGCAACGGCACATCAGCCGTGCTCTGGACCGTCAGCGAAGCTATCAAATCCGGCCAATAAAGGAGCACGCCCATGCGAAACCTGATCCACCTCGCCCTTCTGGCCGCAATCCTTCCTACGGCGCTGGCCGCCAATCCGGCCGATGATGCACGGGAAATTCTCGCCATGTGGGAACCCAAAGCCGTGACGTTCAGCAAGGGAACCCTGACTATCATACTGCCCCAGCGCGCCATCACCCCGGACCTCTACTCGGGTGTGCTTGCGGCCGGGATTTGCCTCATGGGGAGTGGTCTGAGCAAGGATTTCTCGGCCGTGCGCGAACTGGTAGTGCTGAACGCGTTTGCCCGTCAGGGCTATGTCAATGAACATGGCGCGGCGGATTGTGACCAGATCAACGCGGCCCCTGCTGGCAGCGTGGCATGGCGCTCGATCATCTTCGGGGCGACGCACGGCCATTGATGGCAGAGCTTCGCATGACCCCGGCTGATCTGTTGCGCCATGTCGAAAGCCTGCCCCGTGACACACCGCGCCACAAGGAACTGGAGCAGGCCTTGCAGATCGGCGTCGGCTTTGGCCGGGCGTGGTATGGCTCGCAAAAGGAGCACTGGCTGCGCTGGCTGGCGGAATATTCCGGCCCCAGGGCCTATGGCCGCACGCCACGGGGTGAAAGACCGGCCCGCTATGTCTATAACCACATCCGCTGCGCCCCCATGCTATTCTGGCTGGCCGAGGCGGCCGGTGTGCCGGATGATCTGCTGGAACGGGGCTACAAGACCGTTGTGCAGCACAAGTCCGCAGACGGCGGCACCCAATGCGCGGCCCTGCGCCGGGTGATCCCGTGGGCGGAAATATTAGCGGTGCTGGAGGTCTGAAAGTTGCAACTGGTTGCAACGGGAATGGTGATGTTGCCCGAAGACCCGGATTTACCTGACCAATAATGATACATTTGCCTGTGTTCATCCCCCATGTTTTTATGGTTTTTTTGGATTCACCCCGGCGATTTTGCAACGGGTTGCAATTTTCCCGGCAAGCAGCATCATCCCATCTGACCCATTTTCCAGAACCCCAAACCTGAAAAGAAAACACAGATGAAAAAACCCACCAATGTTTCCGCCTTGGATGATCTCGGGCGCGTGCGCCTGTCGAAATCTTTTTTCATGCGCGAATTTCTCTATAGCGAAGTTGCCGCTTTTCACGGCATCCCGAATATCCCCGATGACCCGGACCTTGCCATCGCCGCCGGGCGCGGCCTTTGCGAGAACCTGCTGGAGCCGCTACAGGCCACATTCGGCAAGATCGTGATCCGGTCGGCCTTCCGCTCCTGCGCGGTCAACCAGTTCTGTAATGAGCAACAAAAGGCCGGGAAAAAGAGCTATACCTGTGCTGCCAACGAGGCCAATTATGCGGGCCATATCTGGGACCGCCGCGACGCAGACGGGTACATGGGCGCGACCGCCTGCATCGTCATCCCGTGGTTTGCCGACCGCTTCGCGCAGGGCGCAGACTGGCGCGGCCTTGCTTGGTGGGTACATGACAACCTGCCCTATTCGGCTCTGTATTTCTTCCCCAAGATGGCGGCGTTCAACATCACCTGGCACGAGCACCCCCAGCGGCGGATTGCCAGCTATATCAAACCCAGAGGCATCCTGACCAAGCCCGGCATGGAAAATCATGCGGGGGATCATTCCACGTTCTACGAGGGCTTCCCCCCGCTCCGGCAGGAAAGCTGAGGGTTTCAGAGCCAGATTTCTGTAATAAGCTTCCGTCACGGCCCCTGAAAACGGGGTTTTCGTGCAACCAGTTGCAAAATCCTCTGGTGAAAAACCCTGCGCCGGGCCTACCTCCCGAACACCTTATCAAGCGCCTTGGCCGCATCCTTGCGCAGGGTAAACCCTCGGGTGGCGTTATCAAAATCCGCCAGCAGGCCGATATAGAATTTCGCGGGCTTCCCCGCATCGTCCTTGCGCGTATCGGCAAGCGGGGCCGGACCGCGGTCGGCTTCCAACCGGCGGCAGAACTGGCCAAATTTCAGGTGCCACGCCTGCCCCTGCCAGCCCATCTTTGCGCTCAGCGCTTCCGAGGTCGCGCCGGGGTTTTCCCACAACACCCGCAACAGCTTCCATTCGGTTTCTGTCGGTTGCGCAACCTCTATCGCACGCAAGACCTTGTTTGGCCGGGGCTTGTAATCCGGCACCTCCCGATCTGGCCAGACGCGCCGGACCACATCATGCGGGCCGGGGGTGTTTGCGCGCAGCCAGGCGGCAAAATCGACCTCCTGCATCGGTAGGGCGCGGAACTCTTCGATAAAGGGGCTTTGCGCGTTCTTCTCAAGCAGGGCCTGCCATTTTTCCGGGGATTTGAAACGCCGGTGGATTGCCATGTGGCAGGGGAAGCAAACCCGCGCCATGGAAAACGGATCATAGTAATCCTCGCCATGATAGCCGATGCGCTCGGTCTTGCCGCAGATGTCACAAGCGGCGGGCTTGGCAATGATCCCGTTTCGGTGCAGAACCTGCCCCACCTGTTCGCCCCTGCGCCGCTCGGCCCCGGTGAAGCCGTTATAGGGATTGTCCCCGCCATAGGTGGACCTTGGCAGGCGCTTGACCGGAATATCACTCGGCACCTCGTCGGGCCTGATCCTGTCCGCCCAGCGCCGGGTGATTTCATAAAGTCGGGCGCAATCGTTGTCAGGCATCAATCGTTTTCTTTCCTAAAGGTGAGGGATGTGAGCGTTTTGCCTGAATGTGCCGGTGCGAAAACCTTTTGACAAGCAAGGTTGCAGCACCCTTGCCAAATGCGGGCAACCAGCGGCACAGGGTGGATTGAGGGGTGGATAGGATTTTTCAAGATATGGCGATCTATCTGTTTTTATTGTTTAATTTAAAATAATCTGGTGCCCCCACACGGACTCGAACCGCGGACCTACTGATTACAAATCAGTTGCTCTACCAGCTGAGCTATAGGGGCTTTCAGTGGGGGCTTGTGGCACATCCAGTGAAATCTGATCCGGGCACCTTTGGAATCGGGTGACCAAATCCATGCGCTTTTAGCGGGGCGGGCGCGTTCCTGCAAGGGGCAAATGCGGGTCGGGGTATCTGTTAGATATGAAATGCGCATGAC
>JALXEI010000252.1 GCA_027069645.1 Hyphomicrobiales bacterium | reverse complement strand
GCGCAATCATTCGAGCAAATTAGCACCGATTTTGCCTAACGACTGTCACCCCCATAACCCGCCGGGCCCGGATGCAGCCCCCCCCTGCACCGGCCCCGCCAGCTTCCCTACCGATCAAAAACAATGCTATGAAGAGGTACAAATCGCTATATAACCTGGCCACAGCCCCTTGTAGCCATGCTCCCGCTTCTCGAAAATTCGCCCGGTGAAGCCCGGAAAAAGGCAAACAGGATCAACCGGACCGGACACCCCGCCATGAACGAAACGACGTCTGAAAACAGCAACTGCCATCACCTGTTTCGCGAGGCGCCCTCCTGTGTGGCTTTCAAAAAACTGCGCAAGCGCCTGTTGCGCCAGGTACGTGAGGCCCTGGAGGGGTTTTCGATGGTCACACCGGGCGCGAAATGGCTCATCTGCCTTTCGGGGGGCAAGGACAGTCATGCCCTGCTGGCGCTGCTGGCCGATCTCAAATGGCGCGGCCTGCTCCCGGTCGAACTGCTGGCCTGCAATCTCGATCAGGGACAGCCCGGCTTTCCCGAACATGTGCTGCCGGATTATCTCAAGGGAACCGGTATCCCCTTTCGCATTGAACGCGAGGATACCTATTCTGTTGTAAGGGAAAAAATTCCCGACGGCGGCACAAGCTGTTCGCTGTGTTCACGTCTGCGCCGCGGCCACCTCTACCGCATCGCGCGCGAAGAAGGCTGCTCGGCGATTGTGCTTGGCCATCATATGGACGATCTGCTGGAAACCTTCTTCCTCAACCTGTTTCACGGCGGGCGTCTTGCCACCATGTCCCCGAAGCTGAGAAATGACGAGGGCGATTTGCTGGTTCTGCGTCCCCTCGCCTTCACACTGGAAAAAGACCTCGAAAAATTCGCCACGCACATGCAGTTTCCGATCATCCCCTGCAATCTGTGCGGCTCGCAAAGCAATTTGCAGCGCGTCATCGTTCGGCAAATGCTGGAGCGCTGGGAAGAACAGCACAAGGGACGCAAAAACGTCATGGCAAGGGCACTTGCCAATGTGCGCCCGTCTCATTTGCTTGACCGCAAACTGTTCGATTTTGCCGATCTGTCGCAGCTTGCCACGGCATTGAACGACGAAATTCCCTGATCCGGCCTTAAAAACTTACCGCATTAGTCTTGTATTTTTATATCAACACACCCTAATATATGGCTTCAGGTCAAAAGACGGGATTACGGGAGAATGCCACCATGCCCATGACAGGCGAGGAAATCGAAACCATCATCAAATCGGCTCTGCCCGATGCCAAAATCGAGCTTGTTGATACGGCGGGTGACAATAATCACTGGTCGGCAACCGTCACCTCGGAACAGTTCAGGGGAAAATCGCGGATTCAGCAGCATCAGATGGTTAATGCCGCTTTTGGCGACAAACTCGGCACCACACTGCACGCCCTCGCCCTTTCAACCCGCATACCCGAATAGTTTGCACCGGACCCTCAGATCAACAACCCCGAACAGAGACGAACACAAAGGAAACATGAAATGAGCGAACAGGAAGTCCATGACTGGATCGGCAAAACCCTCACCACCAATGATGTGGTGCTGTTCATGAAAGGCACCCATCAGATGCCCCAGTGCGGTTTTTCCGGCCTCGTAGTCCAGGTGCTTGATCATCTCGGTGTCGATTTCAAGGATGTAAATGTGCTGGAAGACATGGGCATTCGCGAAGGCATCAAGACCTTCTCCGACTGGCCGACTATTCCGCAGCTCTATGTGAAGGGTGAATTTGTCGGCGGTGCGGACATCGTCAAGGAAATGTATCAGGCCGGCGAATTGCAGCAATTGCTGGCCGACAAGGGCGTCGCCGTCTCAAATATTGCCCGGGCATAAAAGATTCAGCGATGATAATTGCAAAGCCTGCAAGCGCTCCTCCAGGGGGGGTTGCAGGTTTTTTTTATGTTTTCTGTGACCCTGTCCCCACACTCGCCAGCGAAAAACGTTAAAAATTGCTTAATGTCATATTTGCCCGTTGCCACCCTCCGTCAACAGACTTAAAAATATAGTCGGAAGTATTCAAAGATTGCAGAATAACTATACGGCAGAACACCCCGGAAAGGGGAAAGCTAAATCCGGGGGGAAACATGCGGCTTTGCAATTTTTTAACAATTATCGTCGTTTCGCTCGGGCTGGTTTCCTGCGCCTCAAAACCGAAAGGGCCGCCCAAACCGGGATTTCAGAGTGACGGCAGCTATCTGACCTCGCCGCAGGAACGCAATATGAGTTGCAAGACCCTGACAAATCTGTCGATTGTCGGGGCCGGACAACTGGGCGGGCTGCAATCGCAGGCCAATGTCAGCACCGGTGTCGGGGTTGCTCTCGCGGTCGCCAGTTTTGCGCTCTCGGGCGGCACCCATATCGCCTATACAGACATGGGGGCCAAAGCCCGCGCAGAACGGGACAAACAGCGCAACAGACTGAACGAATACAACAAGATACTGGCGGCCAAGGGATGCCAGACCGTTGATATCGACGCTGAAATCGAAAAAGCATCGGCGCAGGCGGCAGCACAAAAGAAGAAAAGCTGAGTGCGGTCATGAGGCAACATCTTTTGTCATCGCTGTTGCTGCTTTTTCTCCCCCTCGCCCTCGGGGCCTGTGGAAATGGCTATGACAGACCGATAAAGGTGGCCGACAATTACGACCTTGGACGTCAGAATGTTCTGCATGTCAGTGACCGGCAGAGAACCGCTCTTGTATCCCTGTTTGATTCCGATGTGCCGGTCAAATCCGTGCGCTGGCCCAGCAATGCCGTCATCGGCCTGTTTGCCAATCAGGATTTGTGGAAAGGTATTGCAGCACCGCTCCCCACCTCCCTCGCCCGCAAATACGGGCGGGACGAATCCATGTTGAGGGCTGCCTGGAACGTCTATCGCATTTCCGTTGCCCGGGGGCTGGACGAACCGTTGATCAACCGCTATTTCAATTCGCGCCTCGGACGACGTGAATTGCGCGGCACCTATCTGCTCATTCTGGCCCGGAAATGTTATGGCAACCTGGACAAGGTTCCCACGGGGATCAAAGACCAGGCTCAGGCGATCATGGACCGGGGCGGCAAGGTCAGTTTCAGTTGTCCGAAAAAACCGGCCATTCATGCGAGGACCATTCCAGGATAGCGACCAACACAAATTGCCGGAACCTTGCAGGAAGGGCCGGTTTTCTCGCCGGAGCGTGTCCGGACTTGCATTCAAACCGCTGATCGCCATATTTTATCAGGGGAACAAAACACCTGACAGCACAGGACGAATGACAATAATATGGACGCGAGGCGCCGCTCTATTTTTCTTGAAATGCTGATGGCGGGCGCCGTGCTGTGTCTGTTGCCGGGCCTCACCTTACCGGTCGTCAAACTGACCTGGCTCTATTTCTTTGACAACAAACATTCCATTTTATCGGTCATTTGGGTTCTGTTTCAGGACCGGGAATATCTGCTGTCCGGCGTCCTCCTGATCTTCAGCATTCTCTTTCCCCTGACCAAGCTGGGCTATCTGCTGGTGCTTTATTTCCGCCGACTGAACAATTATTTGCCAGGCCCGCGGCTGCTTTATATTCTCTCCTGGCTGGGGCGCTGGTCGATGCTCGATGTACTGGTGCTGGCCCTTGTTGTCTTCTATACCAAACAGACCGGCGTTGCCGATGCAACCGTCCTGCCGGGGATCTATTTTTTCGCCCTGTCGGTTCTCCTGACCATGTGGGCGTCGGAACTGGCAGAACAGCAGTTTGAGGATTTGCGCCAGCAGGAACGGGAAAGCCGCAAAGGTCGTCAACCGATGATCGAGGACAAGCGAAGCACGACAAAAGATCAATCCGACCCGATTTAGGCCGCTGACGCACAAGCCGGTTATGACCGGCATGAAACAGTTCATATTTATGTTGTCTGGTATATAGTGCCGACACGACTGGCAGTTATGGATGGGAAAACATGAAAACCACAGCTTTGCTGACAGGGCTCATCTGGAGCATTTATTGCAATATTT
>JALXEI010000251.1 GCA_027069645.1 Hyphomicrobiales bacterium | reverse complement strand
ACGCCGCGCGACCGTTTCCAGCGGACCTGCCGAAAAAATTTCCCGCGAAGTGACATTGCCCGAAGCCATCACCATTCAGGAACTGGCCAATCGCATGGCTGAACGGGCCGTTGACGTGATCAAATTCCTGATGAAACAGGGTGCCATGCATCAGATGAATGATGTCATTGACAGCGACACAGCCCAACTGATTGCCGAAGAGTTTGGCCATACGGTCAAGCGCGTTTCCGAAGCGGATGTCGAAGAGGGCTTTATCGGTCGCGAAGACGATGAAAAGGATCTCAAGCCACGTGCGCCGGTGGTTACCATTATGGGCCATGTGGACCACGGCAAGACCTCTCTTCTTGATGCCATAAGAGAGGCCAATGTCGTATCGGGCGAAGCGGGCGGCATTACCCAGCATATCGGTGCCTATCAGGTGGACCGGGGAGAACAGGGCAAGATCACCTTCATTGATACGCCCGGCCATGCCGCCTTTACCGAGATGCGCTCACGTGGTGCAAAGGTTACCGACATTGTTGTCCTCGTGGTCGCGGCCAATGACGGCGTCATGCCACAAACCATCGAAGCCATCAATCACGCCAGAGACGCCGAGGTGCCGATCATCGTTGCCATCAACAAGATCGACCTGCCAGAGGCCGACCCCAACCGGGTGCGTACCGATCTTTTGCAGCATGAAATCGTCGTCGAAAGCATGGGCGGCGATGTACTCGAAGTCGAAGTATCGGCCATCAAACGGACCAATCTCGATGTCCTGCTTGAAGCCATACTCAATCAGGCCGAACTGCTGGAGCTGAAGGCCAATCCCGACCGCAAGGCCGAAGGTTTTGTCATCGAAGCCCAGCTTGAACGGGGCCGGGGTTCCGTCGCTACCCTGCTGGTACAGCGCGGTACGCTGAAAGTCGGCAATATCGTTGTTGCCGGTTCAAGCTGGGGCCGTGCCCGCGCGCTCGTCAATGATCATGGCGAACATATCGCCGAAGCCGGTCCGGCCATGCCCGTCGAGGTGCTGGGGCTCAACAGTGCGCCCAATGCCGGTGACCAGTTCGCGGTTGTCGAAAATGAGCAAAAGGCCCGCGAGATCACTGAATATCGCGAACGCAAGCGCCGTGAAATGCTTTCAGGTGGAGCTGGTGCCCGCACCTCTCTTGAACAGATGATGAGCCAGTTGCAAGAGGAAGGCAAAAAGGAATTCAAGCTCATTGTCAAAGGTGATGTGCAGGGTTCCATCGAAGCCATTTCCGGCGCCCTTGACAAGCTGGGCACAGAGGAGGTCACCGCCCGCATCGTTCATTCAGCCGTTGGTGGTATCAGCGAAAGCGACATTACCCTTGCCTCTGCCTCCAAGGCCATCATTGTCGGCTTCAATGTGCGCGCCAATGAGCAGGCCAAACGGGCTGCTGAAGCACAAGGCATCGAAATTCGCTATTACTCGGTGATTTATGATCTGGTCGATGATGTCAAAGCGGCCATGTCCGGTCTGCTGGCCCCCGAGCGGCGCGAACACTTTATCGGCAATGCGGAAATATTGGAGATTTTCAATATCACCAAGGTCGGCAAGATCGCCGGTTGTCGTGTCACCGAAGGCAAGATGGAGCGCGGGGCCGGTGTGCGGCTCATTCGCGACAATGTGGTCATTCATGAAGGACAGCTCTCGACCCTCAAACGCTTCAAGGACGAAGTCAAGGAAGTACCCGGCGGTCAGGAATGCGGCATGGCCTTTGAAAACTATCAGGACATGCGCCCCGGCGACATCATCGAAGCCTTCACCGTGGAGATGATCGACCGGACACTGTAGAAAATATGCCCGAACAGCAAAAGGTCAGCACCTGAAGGAGGGGGCATATGCCTGCCTTGCAAAAAAACAAAAATCCGCCAAAAATGACCTTTGACGAGTTCATCTCGTGGCGCGAGGACAAGGAAGGCAGATGGGAGCTGCATGACGGCGTCCCGGTGCGCAAACATGACCCGCTCAAGGGGCATTCGGAGCGTGCCCGCCATTTCATGTTGAAGGGGGAGGTCTATGCCCTGCTTCGCGAGGAAATCAAAAAAACCAAACTCGATTGCATCGCTGTTGTCGATGGGGCGACCATCAGAATTGATGAACTGATTTCCTATGAGCCCGATGCCCTGGTCTATTGCGGCGATCCCATTGGCGATGATGATCTGATCGTCCCCGAGCCCGTCATTATTGTTGAAGTGCTGTCACCATCGACCGCTTACAAGGATGTCAGCACCAAGCTGGCGGACTATTTCAAACTCCCCTCTGTCATGCATTATCTGATCCTTGATCCCCAGCTGAAGCGCGTACAGCACCATTACCGGGCTGACAATGCCATCCGGCTTGATCCTGTTGAGGGTGGAACGCTGTATCTTGATCCCCCTGGAATTGTTCTCAAAACAGACGAGCTGTTCGCCTGAGAACCGTTTTTCCGCAAATGATCGGGAATTTCCCCCATGAACGACAACAGCCCCGAAATCCGCCCCGAAATCACCATTGGCCTTTATTCCATTGCCGGACACAAGGCGCGCAATGACGACAGCTATGGTGTGCTCATTCCCAGTCCGCCGCTGCTCGACACCAAGGGCATCGCCATGGCCATTGCAGACGGCATGAGCACATCGGAAGCGGGCAAGGAAGCGTCTGAAACCTGCGTCAAAACCTTTTTGACCGACTATTACAGCACTCATGAAAGCTGGAGTGTCAAAACTTCGGTTTCGCGGGTGCTGACGGCTCTCAATCGCTGGCTCTATTCGCAAAGTCAGGTGCAGTACATGTCAGACCGGGCCATGGTCTCGACCTTTTCCGGACTGGTGCTGAAGGGCGCGATGGCGCATATTTTTCACGCCGGAGACAGCCGCATCTATCTTTTGCGCTCGGGCACCATGCGTCAGATGACCAGGGACCATCGCGCCCATCTGTCGCGTGATCGCGAAGTGCTGTCGCGAGCTTTTGGCATTGATCCGGCACTGGAAGTGGATTATCGCACCGAGCCGATGATGGCTGGAGACATCTTGCTGTTCACCACTGATGGCGTACACGATTTTCTTGATGACCAGCAGATCAACCGCCTTGTTCTCAGCCATTTGCACAATCTTGACGAAGCGGCCAAACTACTGGTCGAAAGCGCTCTTGCTGCCAAGAGCAATGACAATATTTCATGCCAGATCGTGCGCATCGACAATCCGGGCCGTCCCTCTCGCCGGGCCCATCTGCAAAAGCTCACAAGGCGACCCTTCCCGCCGGAACTTGAACCGGGCATGGTCATGGATGGCTATCGCATCGAACGCGACCTATACATGTCCTCGCGCTCGCAGGTCTATCTGGCAGTTGAAGAGGAAAGCGGCGAACGGGTCGTGCTGAAAACGCCCTCACACAATTTTGAAGACGATCCGGCTTATATCGAACTGTTCACCCGCGAAGAATGGATCGGCTCGCAGATCGACAATCCCCACGTGCTCAAGGTGCGCAAAAGCAAACGGCCCCGGCGCTTTCTTTATACCGTTCTGGATTATGTCGAAGGCCAGACCCTGTCGCAATGGATGCACGACCATCCCCGCCCTTCCCTGCTTGAGGTGCGCGAGATTGTCGGCCAGATTGCCATTGGCCTGCGTGCTTTTCACCGCAAGGAAATGATCCATCAGGACCTGAAGCCCGACAATATCATCATTGACCGGCACGGCACGGTCAAAATCATTGATTTCGGCTCGACCCGTGTCGCCGGGCTGCAAGAGGTCGAAGGGGCCGACCAGTTGCCCTCCCTGCTTGGCACAAGGGATTACAGCGCCCCGGAACTGCTGCTCGGTCAAAAACCAACCAACTGCTCGGACATCTATTCACTTGGTGTCATCACCTATGAGATGCTCACCGGCAAACTGCCCTATGGACGGGGATTTGCGGCAGAAAAAGATGTAGGCCGCCTGCCCCTGACCCCGGCCCACGAACATCATCGGGACATCCCGCCCTTTCTCTCCTACGCCCCGTCAAAAGCCGTTCACGCCA
>JALXEI010000250.1 GCA_027069645.1 Hyphomicrobiales bacterium | reverse complement strand
GAACAGGAGTATCTGGCTTTATAGAAGCTAAGAATCTTAATAGGCCAAATGACACTGATGTTTTTTTAGATAATGGTATTGGAGCATATAGAATCACAACCCTTGACGGAAAAACATACCATTATTCACTTCCTGTTTATCAGTTTGAATATCGAATGCCCGGTTTTTCAGGTAATTGTTAAGGGGGGTGGATTCCTGCGAGGTTCCGGTCGTATCAAATCCGGCCGGGATCGTGCCGGTTTTCGCAATACCGGGATTGTGCGGGACCGGTTCTCCGACTCCGCTCGCAGGATCGGTATTGTGCCCGGGCAATATTTCCCCGGATGTCTCTTCTGACCGAAACGGGCCGTTATTGTCTGCCAGATTCCGGTTATTTGCTTGCCGGGTGGCATCACCGGAGGGAGCGGCAGGGAGCTCGGAAGCCGATGCTTGGGCCTGTTGCTCATCCGATTGCAGTGGTTGTGTCGCCGCTGCGGATGGTGTGGTCGGGGCAACGGGTGCCGTATTGTTATTGTTGACCGGCGTCAGCTCCTCTCCGGTTCCGGACAGACCGGGAATTTCCGGACTTTCTGCCAGGGATGTGGCAGTCGTGTCAGGGGCTTGCAAAATGGCGGAGAGCGCCCCCGTATAGATTGCTTCGGGATCCGTATCCCCGACAGGAGCGGCTTTTTCCTCCGCCCCGGTGCTTTCATCGGGGGAGAGAAAACCGACGGGTGCGCTGTCATTGGCGGCAACCGCAATGGTGGCAGGCGTAGTCAGCAGACCGAAACTGTTTGTTGTGTCGACAACCGGATCATCCGGGAGTTGAATGCGGGTTGCGTCTCCGGGCGTGTTTTCATTGCCGGGAGCTGTTGCCAGAGATGTTTCAACCAGAGCGGCAAAATCCGCCCCGTTTGCTTCGCAGCCCGAACATTCCGGGCGGCTGCTATTCAAGGCGGAAGAACTGTTATCCGGAACCGCCAGTGCATTTACATTGTTCATTCGATCTACAGCCGACCCGACAGGAACAACTGACCCTTGCTGATATTAACCATAAATTGCCTGCATCTGATGGTTGCAAGAGAGAGGCCAGGCGAGAAAGAGTGAAAACCCCCGTGTTCATGGTGTTTTACGGGGGTGAATCAGGTCGGGCGGCATTTCCTGCCGGGGGCGGCCCGGCAGTTATTTCCCGGCTTGTGGTCAGGATTGCCCATGTCTGTTGCTCTTTTGAACTCTGAACGGTTTTAAATCTCGCCGGTTCCGCCTATAGAGAGGGGATGAACAGGACGGATATCGAAAATAGTATGGATGATGCGCTGCGGGCCGAACTGGACCGGGCAAGGGCCGGGCTGTACCTCGGCGAACCCGAAGAGGCCGGGCGTATCATTGTTGCCATGTCGGGGGGCGTTGACAGTTCCGTGACGGCCGTGTTGCTGAAATACTGGGGCTATGACGTTGTCGGTATTACCCTCCAGCTCTACGATCACGGTGAAGCCGTCAAAAAGCCCGGGGCCTGTTGCGCCGGTGTCGACATTCGCGATGCCCGCAATGTCTGTGACCAGTTTGATATTCCCCATTATGTGCTCGACTATGAAAGCCGTTTTTCCAACCATGTCATGGAGCAGTTCGCCGACAGCTATCTGAACGGCGAAACACCGATCCCCTGTGTTTTGTGCAATCAGGAAATCAAGTTCAACCACATGCTGGAAGCGGCAAGGGGACTGGGAGGTGTGGCGATGGCCACCGGCCACTATATACAAAGCCGCCCTGCCAATGATGGCAGCGGCCGGTGGCAGATGTACAGGGCTGTAGATGACAGCCGCGACCAGAGCTATTTTCTGTTTGCGACAAGGCCGGACGAACTGGCAGTCCTGCGCTTTCCACTTGGCGGCCTGCACAAGACAACGACGCGCAAGCTGGCCCGCCTGTTCGGTTTGCGCGCGGCCGACAAGCCGGACAGTCAGGATATCTGCTTTGTGCCGGACGGAAAATATGGCGCCGTGATCGAACGCTTGCGCCCCGGTGCCGTGCGTCCGGGGAATATTGTCCATATTGATGGCCGTATACTGGGGCGCCACGAAGGCATTATTCACTATACCATCGGACAGCGGCGCGGCCTCAGGGTCGCGGTGGGGGAACCCCTGTTTGTCGTGCGGCTGGATGCGGCGCGCAACGAGGTGCTGGTAGGCCCTCGCGAGGCCCTTCGCGTAGACCGCATCGAGCTTCGCGATGTCAACTGGCTGGGGGAGGACATCCTTGATGAATTGCCGGAACAGGGAATGGACATAAGGGTGAAAGTGCGCTCGACGCGCCCGCCTTCACCGGCGCGGCTCTTTGGGAAGGATGGCCAGGTTTTCGTCAGGCTGACCGGGGGAGATCATGGCGTGTCACCCGGTCAGGCCTGTGTGTTCTATGAACCGGATGAGGCCGGTCGTCGTGTCCTTGGTGGAGGATGGATTGTCCGGGCCGTTGCCGAACAGGAACCGGCCGGGGCAAAATGTGGAAAAACCGGCGATCTGCCACAATAATCAGGTTCTCGTCACAAAATAGCGATAATGCGACACTGATTACACTTTTAAACAGTGTGGAAATCGCCTAGATTGAGTATTCGGGGTCTACCTGACGAATGAATGTCATTCTTCGTCATGGCGAGGCAGTATATTATGCCGGGTGGTCAACGTGTACACCTGTTGTGCAATTGACACCTGATAACCATATTGAGCGTCTGATATGGTCGTGGTCGGCCATATGGGAAATTTGCAAAGCCATGATAAGGAGTTGGGATTTGTCCGAGGAAAACGCCACACTGAGCGCGTCAACAGTTCGTCATGCCTATAAACTCTGGGCGCCGGTTTATGATCAGACCTTTGGAATAATGGTGCGTGCGGGGCGGATGCGCGCCGTTCGGCATATCAATAATTCCGATACACGGCGGGTTCTTGAAGTTGGCGTCGGGACAGGGCTGTCCCTGCCGCATTATCGTTCGGACCTTGAAGTGACGGGTATCGATCTTTCGCCCGAAATGCTTGAAAAGGCCGAAGAGCGCGTGCAGAACAAAAACCTCGCCCATGTTGACGATCTGCTGGTGATGGATGCCTCGAAGCTGGATTTTCCCTATAACAGTTTTGATACGGTTGTCGCCATGTTCGTCATGACCGTGGTACCGGATCCCGAAGCAGTCATGAAAGAGTTGCAGCGTGTTTGTGTTCCGGGTGGCGAAGTGTTGCTGGTCAACCATTTCAGTACGGATCGCGGCATTCGCGGCTGGGTCGAGCGCAAAATGGCGGCTTTCAAGTCAACGGGTTTGTGGCGTCCGGAATTTCCTGTTGACCGGGTCATGATCTGTGATCAGCTGGAATTGCAGGAAAGCCACAATGTCCATCCTTTCGGGCTGTTTACATTGCTCAGCTTCGCCAAGCTTTCCGATGAAACGCACCGGTCCGGCGCGGAGAGTGTTCGTTCTCGTGTTGCAGCCACATATGAAGCCCCCGCAGCCCAGGCCGGTTTGTAACGATCTCTGGCAAAGAGCGGTGCGGGAACGGCACAGGGCTGGTATATGGTGGTGCGGTGTCTGTTGAACAGACCGGGAGGCGGGGATGTCACGAGGTCGGAAAAGCTCTTTGTGGCCAATTCCCCGCTTGACAATTCAGCCTCCGTTTTCTAATAGCTATCATCTGTTTTCACAGATATGGCGGAGTAGCTCAGCTGGTTAGAGCAGCGGAATCATAATCCGCGTGTCGGGAGTTCAAGTCTCTCCTCCGCTACCAAAAAAATATTCTGCAAATCAGTATTTTGTGAAGATTCTCGATCCGGAATGGTTTCAGGTCATATTTGTGACCCGCAGCTGGATGTCAGAGTGATGCGTTCGGGCAAGTTGACATTCAGCCGGCATTCTTGCTCATCAGAAAATCGAGGAAGGTTTTGGTGACAACGGACAGGCTTTTCTCACTGGGATAGATGGCATACCAGTGTCGGTGCAGGGGAAATCCACTGGCATTCAGAATTTTGATACTGCCGGTTTGCAATTCTTCGTGCAGGCTGTGGCGGGACAGGACAGAAATCCCCAAATTGGCTACAACAGCATTTTTA
>JALXEI010000249.1 GCA_027069645.1 Hyphomicrobiales bacterium | reverse complement strand
CACTGGTTCTGACAGCAGCGGGCGCGGCGATTGGCGGGGCGCTCTTGCCAACCGGCATTACCATTCTGGGGGCCACGCTCACCGGTGCGGCAATCGGCGGGGCCATTGGCGGCACAGTGGGCGGCATCATTGACCAGATGCTGTTTGCCCCCACCATCCGCAATGAGGGGCCGCGCCTCAACGATCTGCACATGCAGACCTCCACCGAGGGCGCGCCCATTCCAAAGGTCTATGGCCGGGTGCGGCTGGGCACGCAGGTCATCTGGGCAACAAAGTTCAGGGAGGTCAAGTCAACCCAGAGTCAGGGTGGTAAAGGCGGCGGTGGCGGCAAGGTCAAGACCACGACCTATTCCTACTTCGCTTCCTTTGCTCTTGGTCTGTGTGAAGGCGAGATCGCCGGTATTGGCCGGGTCTGGGCCGACGGCAAGCCGCTGGAAATCTCAAACTATAATGTGCGCATCTACAAGGGCATGGAGGGTCAACAGCCCGATCCCAAGATCGTGTCCGTGGAAGGCGCAGCTCCCGCCTTCCGGGGGCTGGCCTATCTGGTGTTTGAGGAACTCCCCCTTGAGCGCTTTGGCAATCGGGTGCCGCAAATTTCGGTGGAAGTGTTCCGGCAACCGCCCGCATCCGGCCCCAGACTGGAAGACCAGTTAAAGGCCGTCACCCTCATCCCCGGCATGGGCGAGTTTGTCTATGCCAGTGATCACATCTTCAAGGATTATGGTCTTGGCCAGACCGAAACCGAGAACAAGCACAACAAACAGGGCGATGTAGATCTGACCGTTTCCCTCGACCAGTTGGCAGCGCAGGCCCCCAATCTGGAAGCCGTGTCACTGGTGGCCGCCTGGCATGGCAGCGATCTGAGATGCGATCATTGCCAGATAAACGGCAATGTCACGGACGATGTTGAAAAAGGAGGGGCGGCGTTGCCCGCCTTGAGCGTGTAAGCTCGGGGTGATTCATCCAACGAAGGAGAGCAACGCCATGACCAAGACTAACACGAGCCAGCCCGCCATTGCCAGTTCAGTGCCAAGCCCGCGGGAGGCATTCGATGCCGTCCGGAGCAGTTTTGACCGTTTCTGCCTGATTTCCGGCATCGCGGTGCTGGAAGAGATGCAGGAAGAAGATACGCATGCGCTTTGCGGCGGGCGGTATGACCGCGCCGATGACCGCAAGGGCCACCGCTGGGGAGTGGCGCAAGGCTCCGTTGGTTTTCAAGGCGGCAAGACGAAGGTCAAACGGCCACGGGTGCGCGGCAAGGACGGGAAGGAAATCCCCCTGCCGAGCTGGACGGCGGCGCAGGAAGAGGACTGGCTGGGCACAAGAGGCGAGGAGGGAGCGAAGCGAGCGACAGGGAAGCAGGAAATGGGCGATGAACCTGATGCTGATCAATGCCTCGACGCGCAAATTTGGCCGCACCGTGCGCCTGCCCGATGGCGATATCCCGGTGAAGCATGGCGACGGAACCTCGAAATCAGCGGCTTCGCGGCGCTGTCGGCGGCGAAAATGAAGAAATGGATGATGCACATCAGGCCAAGCATGCTGAAATCAACGGTATTGACCAGGAAAAGCAGGCCGCCTAATGTTCAACCAAGGCAACGTCAGCCCCGCCATTTTCAACATTGAACGGGACATTACCGAAAAAGTTTTAGGACCCACGGATACTCGAATGTTTGATTTCACAGTCCTTTTATTGGGAATAACATCCGTCATTTCAATGCTTTTAATTGTTGTCTGCTCAATATTTGATAGCAGAGAGAGTGAAAGACAATTAAAACGTATCGGAGCTCATTCATCCTTTCATGACTTATCCCACAAACGCGCAGCCATATTACAAACAACACAGGTGTTTTTAAACGGTCTATATGGAAATACGCGAATTCTGCCCAATTTCTGGAGGATTGCATCAATTGGATTGTTGCTGAATTTATCAATTTTCTTATTTTTAGCGAATTCTGATAGTTTTCTAATGACAGATGGAGAAAACCCAACCCTAAATGAAACACTCGGCATAACAATAAATGTTATTTTGATTATAAGCATTATTGTTACTGAATTTTTGACTGTTATTTCCACCAGATATTTTTTACGATTAGCCGTTAAGCACAGTTCTTTCTATTTTATCATTATTGACCTCCTATTTCTTTCTTTCGGTTTTTATATCATTCCTGTTTTTCTGCTGCAAAATTGGGCTCATATAAATATAAGCCCTAACTGCAATATTATGTCTCACAGCCTATCTCCAAAACAATGCCTATCAATTCATCCAACAGAATTTATCATTCTTTTCGACTGGGATTGGCTCTCGGCTTATGTCTCAACACCAATCATGTCTTTTCTAATGTTCACAAATGAACTCTATTTTTCTGTATACAAAAGTCATGATTATTCAAATTTATTTTCAATTTTTTTGCCTGCTTTTTCTCTTTGCCTCCCTTCTTTTCTGGTAATTTTAGCTACCACAACATTGTATTTTAACTCTGTTGCAAAATTTTTGTCTTGGGTTCTTGCAAGAATTTCGCGAAAAAAAATTCAACAAATTCGATATTATTCAATAATAGTATT
This sequence comes from Hyphomicrobiales bacterium, assembly GCA_027069645.1. Taxonomy (GTDB): domain Bacteria; phylum Pseudomonadota; class Alphaproteobacteria; order Rhizobiales; family JAKIUO01; genus JAKIUO01. Next base: position 10,766 of record JALXEI010000249.1, on the reverse strand, counting down.
TACATTAGCAACTGGGTTCTCCAGCTACATTAGTTTAGTGTTGTCGATATGACCATAAAGATTATATCAATCATGCTTCGTGTAGCATTCTTAGTAAGCTTGGTATATTTGCTGGTTATATTTCCAATTTTTGCAAATGCAATAAGCAACACTTCTTCCGATTTAACCAAAATACTTCAAATCAGCAGTCACTTCTTGTTGTGTGGAATAGGGTTTTATATTTGGTTTTCACCATATCAAAATTTTTCCATCAATCGAAAATTATGGCTAATCTTACACCTTATATTTAGTGGGTGGTTCGTTTGGGATGCAACAACAAGACGTTATGCCAACCATGGTGTGGGCATATTTGAAAAAACTATTGAGGAAAATGCTTTTAATATTTCCATCCTTGAACTTACCCTTTTTGTGTTCTGGGGAACATACATAATAATCGTTACTCCAATCCTGATATTTGACCTAATCAAAAGAATATCACGATGGAAAAAATTATCTAAGCCTACTAAAATCAGAGCTAAACAATATGCAATTAGATTTTGGCACAAGGTATATGTAGCAGTGATAAAAATACCCTACTGGCTATTCCTACTGATTGGAGTAATACTTATTGGGGAACAGCTCTGGAGCGGGGGAAAATCCCCCATGGAAATGATAGAGCAATTCTTTTCACCGATTTTGCTTATAATAAGCGCATATTTGTTCATTTTCTTTTTTTCAATCGGCGACACCGCAAGAGAAGTATATATTTTAGCAACTTCACTACTTTGCGATACATTCGTATTTTTTCTAAGTGACAATAGCCTAATGGTTGCGACCCATAATAATAGCAATGGTACTATTTGGTTCTATTTAATTATTGCAGTATTTTTTGCAAAAATAGCACTAATTTTTATGGCAGGTTATGTTCGAAAGACTATGCTGGCATTAAAGCATTCAAATTAAGCAGCAACAAATTGTTGGTTAAAAACATTCTCATAACAGCAAATTTATTTCTCATTCCACCATTGGGCGAGGAGACTGAGTCTTATGAAATCGACATCCACGACGGTGCGAATATGAAAAGGACGCTGAGTTCGGCAACGCCGACAGCCATCTATACCGTCGCCATGCAACAGGCTGATTTTAGCGGGCCGATCACAACACTCGACTGGTCCGTGCGCCAGATGTCCGCCGCCTTCGGGCGGGGGCAAGAACGGAAGATGGTTTCACAACTGTGATGTCAGTCTGCAAGCAGTTCCATATGATCCCGGAACCATTGGGCAAGCGCCTCTTCCGTCATTGTCCCTGCAGCAAGATCAAGGAAGGTGCTCACGCATTCTACATTCGAGGCCGTCAGCGTATGACCATTGATCATGAGGAACAGTTCGGCAACAACGAAACCGGTGCGCTTGTTGCCATCAACAAAGGGGTGATTGCGGGCAATGCCATAAGCATAGGCCGCAGCAAGAGTTGCCGCGTCCACATCTTCATATCCGGCTTTATTGGCGGGCCGCGCCAGTGCAGATTCCAGAGCGGAGCGATCACGAACGCCCACGGGTCCGCCATGTTCCGCCAGATGCTCGTCATGCAGCGCCAGCACAACGGAGAGGTCGACCCAGACCCATTGTTTTGAAGGTGGCATCATTTCTCACCGCCCCGAACCGTGCCTGTCACCTGGCCAGTTCCCGCAAGGCCTCGCGGCGGTTCTTCATGATCTTGCGGGCCGTCTTCATCTGATCCTCGAACGCCGGATCATAGGGCGTAATGCGGAATCCGTCCGGTGTTTCCGTCAGATAAAGCACATCGCCCTTGTCAAGCTTGAGCCGTGAAAGCAGTTCCTTGGGCAGCACAACGCCGGTTGAATTGCCAATGGATGTGAGTTTGAGCGTGTGCATGTCGCACTCCATAATTATAACAACTGTTAGAACATAGCATAACGCTATCGATCGGTCAAAAGCATCAAGGACTCCCATGTCTGACACACCAAATTTGAAACTGCCCTATATTGAGGCCGCGCAGGCCCAAAAGCATGTAACCCACAACGAGGCCCTGCGCACGCTGGACGCCATCGTGCAACTTGGTGTACTGGACCGCGATCTGGCATCGCCTCCGGCAAGTCCCGCCGATGGTGATCGCTATCTGGTGGCAACAGGTGCTTCCGGCGACTGGTCAGGCAAGGAAAACCAGATCGCCGTCTGGCAGGATGGTGACTGGACGTTCCTTGAACCCTGTCCGGGCTGGCTGTGCTGGGTAATTGATGAGTATGTGCTCACTGTCTGGAATGGAACCGTCTGGCAGGACGTGGATGTCGCCATTCCTGATGCCCTGCAGAACAGGACCATGGTTGGCGTCAATACCAGCGCGGACACCACCAACCGCCTTTCGGTCAGATCGGATGCGGTGCTGTTCAGCCATGACGGTTCCGGCATCCAGGCCAAGCTCAACAAGAATAGTGTCTCGGATACCGCCTCGTTCCTGTTCCAGACCAACTGGTCAGGCCGGGCCGAGATGGGACTGGCGGGCGATGATGACTTCCACTTCAAGGTCAGCGCCGACGGTTCCTCATGGAACACGGTCTTTGTCCTTGGCAGCGCCGATGGTGTTGCCCGGTTCGCCCAGCCGCTGGAACTGAAGCAATATTCCAAATCCTCCCTGCCGCCCGCCTCCGCTGGCTCCGCCCGCCTCATCTATGTCTATGATGCGACCGGCGGACCGGTGGTCGCCTATAGTGACGGTGGCAGTTGGCGGCGGATGCGCGATGACAGCGTGATCAACTAGAAACCCGGACTGATAATGACCAATACTCCAAGACTGGCGCTGCCTCGTGTTGGCACGGCCCAGGTGCGCAAGCATATCTCCTATAACCGGGCGGTCCGCACACTTGATTGCCTCGTTCAGCTTTCTGTCAAAGATCGAGGCCGGACCGCGCCACCTCCATCACCGGTCAACGGTGACCAATACATCATCGGCATTGGCGCCACCGGTTTCTGGGCTGGTCGCGACAACCATATTGCCGCCTTCCAGGGCAAGGACTGGAACTTCTATCCGCCCGGTCCCGGCTGGCGCTGTTTCGTCATTGCTGAAAACCGTCTGGTCTACTGGGATGGCAATGGCTGGACCGCCTTTGCCGATGGAACCGGATCAGGCGATCCCACTGGCGACGTGAACGGCGGTAATTTCTGATAGTGCCGCTTTCTTCTTTTCCAACCCCTGAACTTCCAATCTTCATGAAAGGACCTCAATCATGAGCAGTATCATTCAATTCAAGAAACGCGTCTCTGGCGCAGCGGGTGCACCTGCTGCCCTCAAATCGGCCGAACCAGCCTACAACATGGTTGATGACACCCTCTATGTTGGCCATGGTGATGATGGCTCGGGCAATGCCACCTCCGTCAAGGTTGTCGGCGGTTCCGGCGCCTTTGTCGACAAGACCGGCAATCAGACCATCGCCGGTGTCAAAACCTTTTCAGATTCTCCCAAGGCGCCCGATCCCACGGCCAATGACGAACTGATCACCAAGCAATATGTGGATGCCGCCGTTGCCGGTGGCGGCACGACATACACAGCAGGTGACGGACTCGATCTGACCGGAACCGAGTTCTCTGCTGATCCCACAATTGCCCGGCTGGCTTCACCTACCTTTACCGGTTCTCCGGCAGCCCCCACACCGGCCAGTGGCACATCGACCACCCAGATCGCCACCACGGCCTTTGTGCAGGCGGCCCTTGATACCCTCGTTGATGCAGCCCCCGGCACGCTCGATACTCTCAATGAACTTGCCGCCGCCCTTGGTGATGACGCCAACTTCTCGGCCACTGTCAATACCGCCCTTGCCGCAAGGCTGCAATCGGCCAGCAACCTGTCCGATCTGGCCGATGCCGCGGCAGCGCGCACCAATCTCGGTCTTGGCTCCATGGCAACACAAGCGGCAGGTGCGGTCAATATCACCGGCGGCACCATCGGTTCCGGGGTCACCCTCAATGCCGATGTTGATGGTGGCACGTTCTGACAGACATAGTCTGGCAGGTGCGACCTGCGGCGATTCCCCTTTGGCGGAATGGTGCGCTGTGTCGAGGGAACAACGGTTTTCCACTGGCGCACCTTCTAACAGGCAGTAGACATGACCACCATCAAGCTCAAACGCTCGGCAACACCGGGCAATACCCCGGCATCGCTGGAACCTGGCGAACTGGCCGTCAACGAGGCCGATCACAAGCTGTTCTTTCGTGATGCCGGTGGCAGCGTGCAGGAAACTGATCTTGACCATGATGCCCGCACCAACAACCCCCATGGGGTGACAGCGGCGCAGGCGGGCGCGGCTCCGGCCAGCCATTCCCATTCCGATTACCTGCCACTGGCGGGCGGAACCATGACCGGGGGCGCTGACATTGAATGGCGATCCATCAGGAAACCTTGAAGCAGCATCAAAGCAATATGTCGATGCCAATGCAGGGCTCACCGATCCCGTCCAGAACCTGTCACGCCTTGGCGTCAACACCATCGCCGATACCACCAACCGGCTGGCCATATCCTCGCCTGCCTCCCTATTCACCAATGAGGGTGCAGGCCATCAGGTCAAGGTCAACAAGGCGGGCATTACTGACACCGCCTCCTTCCTGTTTCAGACAAACTGGACAGGCCGGGCCGAGATGGGGCTGGCGGGCGATGATGATTTCCACTTCAAGGTCAGTCCCGATGGTAGTGCATGGTCAGAGGCCCTGCTGATTGATCGCAACAATGGCCGCATCACCTTGCTGGAACGGGTGACAGTCAAGGCGTCTTCAGGTGCCACAACCGCCATGCAGGTGGAGGAAGAGGAACTGACACTTACCGGTGCTTATGTGGAAAGTTCCATCGCCATTCCAAACCGGGCCATCGTGCTTGGCGTTTCCACCCGCACGACGCAGACCATCACCGGCGCTGCCAACTATGACTGCGGCATCGCCGGGGAACCTTCCAAGTTCGGCGGCTCTCTGGGCGCAGCTGATGGCAGCACCAATTCCGGCGTCATCGGCCCCACGGCGTTCTATGCCGACACCCCCATTCGCCTTACCGCCAATGGAGGCAACTTCACCGGCGGCAAGGTGAGGATTGCCATCCATACCCTCACCTGCGGCGTGCCGTTGAACTGAACGCATGCCTCCTCATCAACCTGAATATATACCAGCCGCCTCCGGGTGGCTTTTTCTTTGGGAGAACCATCATGACCAATCACCTCGGAAAACGATCCCGTTCCCGCCTTGAGGGAGTCCATCCTGATCTTGTCCGCGTCGTCAAGAGCGCCATCGAAATTACCACGGTGGACTTCACCGTCATCGAGGGCCGCCGCACGAAAGCGCGCCAGCGCCAGCTGGTGAAGATTGGCGCCTCACGTACCATGCGCTCGCGTCATCTCACCGGCCATGCCGTCGATCTTGCTCCCTGGGTGGACGGAACCGTGCGCTGGGACTGGCCACTATTCTATCCCATCGCCAGAGCCATGAAGCAGGCGGCAAAAGAACTTGGCGTGAGAATCCGCTGGGGCGGTGACTGGAAACGTTTTCGTGACGGCCCGCACTTCCAACTGAAATGGAAACACTACCCCGCCTGATGGCGACGGAAACCATCGAAAGGAAAAAACCAATGACCGAACAGGAAATCAAGAAAATTGTTTCTGACACCGTGCGCGAGACGCTGATCGAATTGGGCATCGCCCATGATGATCCCATCGAAATGCAAAAAGACTTCCAGCATCTGCGCGAATGGCGATTGGCCACCGCCATGATCCGCCGCAAGGGCATCCTCACACTGCTGGGCCTCGTCATCGCCGGAGCAGCCGCCGCCATGTGGATCGGCTTCAAACAAATGATCAACCAGTAAAGGAATACCTGTCATGACCATTCTTGGAACGCTCGCCGTAGCTGCCGGCAAGGAACTCGTCACCGGTTTCGCCAAGCCGCTGTTCGATCTCGTCGACGATCTGTTCACATCCGACGAGGAACGCGCCGAGGCCAAGCGCAAGCTGCTCACCGAAGACGGCCAACGCAAGCTTACCGAACTGCAGGTGCGCCTGTCGGCCATCCTCGCCGAGGCCAACAGCAAGGATCCATGGACTTCCCGCGCCCGGCCATCTTTCCTGTACATAATCTACCTGATGATCATCGCTTCCATCCCCATGGGTGTCCTGTCCGCCTTCCACCCTGAAATCGCCGACCACATCGTCACCGGCATGCAGGGCTGGCTTAACGCCATCCCGGATTCGCTGTGGGCCCTGTTTGGCGCAGGCTATCTTGGCTATTCGGCTGCAAGATCGTGGGACAAGCGGAACGGGGTGGGACGGTAAGGCAACAACGCAAAGGAATTAAGCCTGGAATTTATTATTGCGATGCCAGGTGAGTTGCTGTCTATGTTGAGCAGCGAGCGAGAGCGGGGCATTCCAATGCAATTCTTCGCGGGTGGCTTTTCCCAAAACAACTGAAAATAGAGGCCTACCATCATCAGAAAAACTCACCAGCCCCTTGTCGAAGGCCGCATCCCAAAGCGCCGAGAGAAGCAACCCATTATATACATTCAGCCGTTCGGCATCGGATTCACAATTTTTCCACGGAACGATATGCGAAGCACGCAGCAGTTCTGGCTCCGTAATCCCGGTAAGCGGACAACGGCCCTGCCAATAGTCCATCAATGATGAGCGGAAAATGTCCTGACCGATGCGCTGGACTGTAAGCCGTTCGGTTTCAGTCGTCTGCGGCAGCTTGCCTGTGCGTTTCCTGAACTCATCAAGCGGCACATCTGGAAGACTGACGGCAAGCTGGTAAACTCTCTCCATCGCTGCGTAAAGCGGGCCAAGCCTGTCAAAAGCAAAGCGGGCAAGGCCGGGGCCGGGCATGTCAACCGGTTCTTTGCCCAGTTCAGTCACGACGCCATTATGGTCAAGCGCCAGATACCACGGGCCATGATCACTGCTGCCTGCCAGCCAGGCATTCCCGGACGCGGTGGTGGATTGAAAATGGGCCCAACCCCCCTCAATGCCCATCTCACGGCGAAAACCATTGTCGAAGGCGGCTTTCTGACACTCCTGTTTGATGATGAAGGATTGCGGAGTTTCAATCGTGCGGCTGGTCATGCCATATTGCATTTCTTCACTGGCATCAGGCCGCCGTTGCAACTGGCGGCAGCTTTAGCTCTTTCAGCAGATCCAGCGCTTTTTTCAATCGGCCATTTTCGGTTTTCCAGGTTTTGCGTTTTTTTATTTCAGCCTCCCAGTCATCAACCTTTTCTTTCTCGGAAAGCCAGTGAGCGGTGGCGGCCAGTTCCAGCACAGTAACATTGGTTTTGGACAAATCCTGAATTCGTTCACTGAAATCATCCAGTTCCTCAGCCTGAATGTCCGCAATACGAAAAATGCTGTACGAAGCACCATCAGACTGGCGATGAGCCTCTTCTTCTTCAATCAATTTAAATGCCTTAGCAAATTCCACGGCCCTGTCGAGCTCACGTGAATAGGGGCCGTAATGATGGTAGCTGAAGGAGAAGCCGCCTGGTGCTCCGAGTTGCTGCAGCAAATAGACGATTTTTTGCATGCGAATGCGGCTGACGAGCTTTTTGTCATCTGTAGATGCCACGATGGATGCGACAAGTTTTTCTGGCTCGGTTGTCATGCTTTTCTCCCTTTCATATTCCCCCTTCTGGCCGAATCACGATCGGCTTCATTCTCAAAGTAGTAGCGTATAAACGATTCCTTGGGTACCAGTGCCTTAACCAGCCGCGACAAATTGGAAATTTCGCGCGCTTGTTTTCCATCAAAAACATGCAGACGCTTGTAGATTTTTTCCTCGTCCTGACCGATTTCGGTATAGATGCCGATTTTGGCGGCATCGTCTTTGATTATGCGTCCATCTTCAAGTTCAGCGGCAAACGCTTTGTCTATCTTGCGCTCCCTGTTTGCCCGTCGGCCCGGGTCACTGCCGATTTCAGCCAAGTCATAGGTTTTATAAGGTTTTCTGTCGCGCAAAAGGCAGGCAAATTTTTCTATGGTTTTGTCTTTCGCCCGGATCATTAGCTCCAGAGCGCCATAGATGGCCGTATCATCAAGTGCCAGATAATTGTCCACAGTTTCACCGTCTTTGGCAAAAAAACACAGCAGCGGATGACCTTTTGGCAAGCCTGAATTCTTCGGTGCGGTGGTTTTATTACCAGCAAGTTGCGCAATCCGGCCAAGCAGTTTGCCAATCATTTTTTCAATACAGCGGGTAGTTTTGTGGAAATAAACCTGTTCGTGAAGGGTGTACCGAGCCAGCAGAAACTGCTCGGCGGCCGGCATTGCCTTTGAGGCAAAGCAGAATGTGGCAACGGGCTTGTTGTCATCACCATCATCAGCATCAGGCGGGGCGAGGTTGATTTCTGCCACACGCAGATTGTCGATCAGCCAGTCAAAATCAATGGTGCCCGCTCCGGTGCCGGTCATCATGCGGTCGCGTTGGAGGTAATCCAGGCGGTCGGCATCAAAGGAGCTTGAAACCACGGCATGGTAGATGTCTTCCGGGTCTTCAGCTTCCAGCAGGCTTGCAACGGACTCGGCCTTTGCATTCCCCAGAATCGGCAAAATTTCACCATCGGGATTGCGGATTATTTCAGCGGACCAGTCTTCGTGATTTTTAGCAACCCCGCGTTCTTTCTGCACACTTTCAAATGTGTGGCTGAAAGGGCCATGGCCAATGTCATGCAGAAGAGCAGCGAGGATGGCAATGTCTGCCCTGTCCCTGTCAAAATCCTGACCATTGCGCTTCATTTCCCGTTCAATGATCTCCACCAGTTGCCGGGCGCAGTGGAAAACTCCGATGGAATGGGCAAGGCGGGTGTGGGTGGCGCCGGGAAAGGTGAATTCGGAAACCCCGAGCTGGCGGATGCGGCGCAGGCGCTGCATTTCGCGGGTCGCCAGCAGCTTCCAGGCCAGCGCGTCACACTCATTGTTTTCCTCAAACACGATCAGCCCGTGGACAGGATCGCGGATTCTTTTACTTTCAAAGTCAATAGCCATAATCAGAACGTATCAAGAACGATTAGATGTGTAAAGACAGTGATTCCCGGTTTATTGAGTGTCATCCATTTCCATCCTATCCCGAAAGCTTCTCAAGTTGATCGAGGAGACGAGAGAAGCAGCGCAATTTGTAATAATCCTCATCGTCAACTTCATCGGGATGAAAATGCATGATGTCATTGCGGAGTTTTCTGACACTGTCCAGTTCTCCACAAAATATCTTGCGGTCTGCGACAAATCTGAGCTTCTTCCAGTTTTCCTCTTTTTCCAAAATTCTCTGATACTCGCCGAAGGTGAGGTCGGACACGCCAGTGATTTTTTTCTTGCGGTCAGGATCATTGTCATGACAGGCGTCCTGAAGAGTTTCGAGATCGAACTGCCCCTCGGTAATAATCCTGCGTATCTGTTTTTCTATTTGACCCAGCAGTAAGAATGGTTCTGAAAGTCCCAGAAACTGTTCGCTAAGGTCGGTTGCTGTCACAATTCCGGTTATTTTGTTGTCTCTGGAAGAGCGGACAAAAACGTAATCGCTCTGGATGATCTTCCTTGTTGCCTCGAACAATGAAGCCGTATCAAGAACCTCAGAGGCTCTTTCCATGGCATTTGACACATGCTTGATCTTATTGCGCTGGATCAGGCGGCTGCCAATGGACTTCCAGCTGATTGTCCCTTTCAGGTTCCGGTTTCCATCATCACCCATGACGGCTAATTGGGAGAAATCATTAGCCATCATCTTGGTGATGGCGGTTTCTATCAGTTGTTCGGGTCTCACATAGATCACCTCGCGGTTTGCCGCCTCAAGCATGCGAACCAGATAAATGGCCTCCGGGAGTTCGTCATCTTCTTGACTATTCCTGGCTTGCTCTGTGTTGCCACCGGTCTCGGCAGTGCCAGCAGCAGCACTGGAATCCGTTCCCCGTTTCCTGAATGTGATGGGTGCATCGATCCACACCGTTGTGAAATGCGGGTCTGTCTCCAGACCGGCTTCTTCCAGTTCAGTCTCGACCCTGTCCACGATGGCGGTTCCGCGCCGGTGAAAGCCAAACCAGCGCAGCATTTCGCGAACGCTAACACTTGGCTCCTTGCCATCCTCAACGTCCTGCCAAACCCTTTCAAGTTCGGAAGTTTTTGGTTCAACCATTTCTTTCTCCTGTTCTTGCATATCTTACAGTCCCATCTTTTCAAATTCGCCTTCCCGCTCCATCCGGTCCCAGGCGGCGAGGGTGAGGCGGGCGGTGCGGTATTCGCCGTATTTTTTGTTTACTTCCTTGTCCTTGAGAACGCGGAAGGTTTCGGACGGGTAGTCTTCGCCCATCACCTCTTTCGGGTCGAGGATATAGCGCAGATCATCGCGGGTCAGGCCATAGCTCCTCGCATAGAAGGCGTCGAGATCGGCGCGCAGGGTGGCGCGGCGGTCTTCGTCCCACGGGAAGGGCGGGCCGTCATGGCCCAGATCGCGGGCGAAGGGGGCGAGGGCGTGCGAGGTATAGGTAAGTTCCAGCAACTTCGGGGTGATGAAGGCGAGGCGGGGTTCGGTGTAGAAGTCAGGGGGGAGGACGGGGAATTGCTTGAGATATCCGTAGGTCAAGTGTGTTCCTCCAACTTTCTGACGCGCAACAAAGTCAAATGACAGAGAACAAAGGTTGGCTGCTAAGGCGGACCATTGAGGTGGTTCTGCGCTAACGAAGAAAAGCGGAAGGACATGCCCCACCCCCACCCGTGGAAACACCGTGGCGATTACCGTGCGCTCGTTGGTGGCGTTGGTGAT
>JALXEI010000248.1 GCA_027069645.1 Hyphomicrobiales bacterium | reverse complement strand
GGAACGACAGGTTACGCGCGTTTTGTGGCCCTGGGCCCCGGGTCAGGCCCGGGGAGCGAGGTGATTGAAGAACCGAACCGGGGTCAAGGGGTAGCCTCTTTGCGGTCATGTATTATACTGTGTGAGTGCAGTCAGGTGCGTATGCAGATTGGAAACAGATATATGAGAGGTGAGCGAGGGCGAGGTGTGTTCGGACAGCAGATTCTGGCGATCGGTGTGCTGTTTGTTTCACTTGTGTTTTTTCTGTCTGCTTTTTCGACGGTGACCCTGTCGGCCCGGGAGCGAAGTATAGAGGACCGGCCGCTATCGGAAATTTTCGAAATCATTGAGGATTTTATTCGCGAGGACTATCTTTCGAGCTGGTCGGCCAGTCCGCGGCTGATCCGGCGACATTTCGCCGACCCGATGGATTATTACTGGGGCAAGCGTGACGTGCCTCTGAAGGAAGTGGTGCGGGACAAAATGGCCTATGTGAACCGCTGGCCGCAGCGTTACTATCGCCTGATCAGCGATACGCTGGAAGTGACGCGTGCCGAGGACAATCCCTATATTTTCGCCGTGCGTTTCAACTACGAGTTCGAAACAAAGCGCCCCGGTGACGAAAAGGCCGGGCTCGGCCAGACCAGCCTGTTGCTGGAAATGATCGGCAAGCGCATCCTTATTCGTGGCGAAGGCGGCAAGGTACTGGAGCGTTATTAAAGCCTCGTCCTCTTTTTTCCAGCCCCGGGTCGGGTGATTGACAGGGCAACCACAGGAAATCCTGTTCGGTATGGCTTTGCCCCTGTTTCTCCCAAGCTTTTTTTAAGAGTGTCATCCCCGCGCAGGCGGGGATCCATAATCACGAAACTGTCTGTTTGGCCGATTTGCCAACAGGTTCCGGTGACCTGATCATCGCGTGTTAACCCGTGAGGCCGCGGCGTATGGATCCCCGCCTGCGCGGGGATGACATCCAAAGTGACGTACATATGCGCATTTTTCACGCGATTGCCCTGCCGGGACCCGGAGCAGGAAATGATATACTATTGTTTTTGTTCATTTTATCAACCTGTTCCGTTTTGTTGCCCCTGGTTCCCGGATCAAGGCGGCTACTTGGCCGGGAAGCGAAACAGGTGAACCAGGCCTTCTACAGCCCCTCAATCATATCCTTCAACATATCGCGCACCGTTCCGGCAATATCGCCAAGGCCGGTATTGTCGATGGCCTGCATGCTGGCGGCGGGGTCCACGGCAGAGACTTCGATCTTGCCTTCCGCGTTTTGCTGCACCAGAACATTGCAGGGCAGCATGGTGCCGATCTTGTTTTCCATTTGCAGCGCCTTGTAGGCATAGCCGGGATTGCAGGCCCCGAGGATCAGATAGGGCGGCATGTCGACATCAAGTTTCTTTTTCAGCGTGCCCGAAACATCAATTTGCGTCAGCACGCCAAAGCCCTTGTCGGCCAGCGCTTTTGTGGTGTGTTCGACGGCTTCATCAAAGGGCATGTCGAGGGTGGTGGTAAAATGATAGCTCATGGTGGCCTCTTTTCCGCTATGTCAGTTTTGCTGATATATGATCCAAACTAAAGACCTGTGGCTGTCAGTCAAGGTCATCGGCAAGCGAGTTGCGGATATTTTCCGCTATCGGGTTCACTTCGTGGTGATAATGCTTATGCTCGATGCCTGCCGAGATTTTGGCGCCGTTTTTGACAGCATCGACCATTTCGGGCGTCAATTGAAAGCGCAGGAAGTGTACGCTGGAGGTCTTGTCCTCGCGCTCGCGGCCGATGTCGCCCTCGCCCAGATCCTCATTGGCAACGGGGGTGACCCGGTCATATCCTTCCACCTGCATCCATATGGCCCGCTCGATGCCGATCAGTTTTTCCAGCATTTTCTGACGCTCGGTAACATCGTCATATTCGATCATGAAGGTGGCCTTCCAGTTGTCGCCATCCGGGATCAAGGGGTTGTAGGCGTCCAGCTCGTCGCGAATGCCGTCCTGCTCGAATATCTTTTCGATGCGCAGCATTTCCTGAATCTGATATTGCATGGTCTGCCGGTCTTCAAAATAAAGCGTTGCATTGGGACCGACGGGCAGGGCGCGGTTCTTCTTGTGCGCCATGATGGTGGCGCGATATTCCGGGCGGATTTTGGCGTATTCTTCAAGGCTGTAAAGATCTTCGGGGGTCAGATGGGGCATGGCAAAAGCTCTTTTCGTCAGTTTGGGGGGATTATTTGTGGGCGATGGGCTTTTCGGTGAACAGATAGTCTTTCAACTCCTTGTTCATGGCCGGATCCTTGCGCCGGATCCATTCCAGCACCATAGCCGCGTGTTCCTTTTCCTCGTCGCGATTATGCGCCAATATGGCTTTCAGTTCCTCATCCTTGCAGGCATCAACGCGCTGATTGTACCAGTCCACCGCTTCAAGTTCTTCCATCAGGGAGGTGATGGCGCGGTGCATGTCGCGGGTTTCATCGCTCAGTTCATCAATCGGTTCGTGATAGCCTTCGTTTGACATGGGTCTTGCTCCTTCGGTTCGGTTGCAGCGCTGCCTTGTCCCCTCTCCCCCGAGGGGAGAGGGTTAGGGAGAGGGGGTAAGATGAGCGCTTCTTATATGCCATAGGCCTTGCGCAGCAGGGTAATCGGGTGTTCTGTCTTTTGCCCCGTATCAAGGCTGTTTTCGATATGGTGACCGGCCATCGGGCAATCGGAGCCATAGTGATCGGGGGCAAAATCCTTCACCTGCCGCACGACAGGGCGCACGATCTTTTCCGAGGCGGCGCGAAACTCTGACTTGACGGCATAGGTGCCGTCATGCCCCGAACAGCGCTCGATGATTTTGACCTCGGTATCGGGCACCAGCGCCAGCAGTTCGCGGGTTTTCTGTCCCATATTCTGCACCCTTTGGTGACAGGCGGCATGATAGGACACTTTTCCCAGCGGATTTTTGAAATCCGTGTTGAGCTTGCCTTCCTTGTGGCGCAGCATGAGATATTCAAACGGGTCAAAAAAGGCTTTGGCAACTTTTTGCACATCTTCATCATCCGGGAACATCAGGGGCAGTTCCTGACGATACATCAGGGCGCAGGAGGGCACGGGCGCGATAATGTCCCAGCCTTCCTCTGCCAGTCTGGCGAGCTGCGGAATATTGGCCTCTTTGGCGCGTTTCACCGCTTCCAGGTCGCCCAGTTCCAGTTTGGGCATGCCGCAGCATTTTTCCTTTTCGACAATTTTGATCTCGATGCCGTTGTGTTTGTAGACGGCAAAAATATCTTCGCCCGTCAGAGGTTCGGAATAATTGCCATAGCAGGTCGCATAAAGCGCCACCTTGCCGGTCGTGCCATTGACCGCTTCGGCCTTGCCTTTATTGGCATCCTTGCCTTCAAGTCGGGCATGCATGGTTTTGGCCGCGTATTCGGGCAGCCAGGCGCTGTGCGAAATATGCATGCTCCTGTCGAGCAGATTGCGCAAGACCGGCACCCTGTTGACGCTATTGACGATATTGGAGACGACCGGGCGGGCCAGAGCTTTGCCCATCATGTCGGTACTGGTCAGAATACGGTCGCGGAATTTCGCGCCCTGCTTTTTGTATTTAACCGCCTTGGCCCGCAGCATCAGATGCGGGAAATCGATATTCCATTCATGGGGTGGCGTGTAGGGGCATTTGGTCATGTAGCACAGGTCACACAAATAGCAGTGATCGACGACCTTTTGAAAATCCTTTTTGTCTACCCCGTCCAGCTCGAAGGTTGGCGACTCGTCCACCAGATCAAACAGGGTCGGAAAGGCCTGACAGAGGCTGACACAGCGGCGGCAGCCATGACAAAGATCAAAGACCCGCTCCAGCTCCTTTTCGAGCGCTTCCTCATCGTAAAATTCCGGATTGTTCCAGTCCAGAGCGTGACGTGTGGGGGCTTGCAGATTGCCCTCTTTGGGAGGAGTGGCCATGGTCTATGCCTCATTTGTTCGGTGGGGGAAAGGGGCCCTGTCGGGCCTGTCCTTCCGGACGGGACGCTTGCGCAGCGGGCGGTCAAGGGACCAGTCCCTTGACAATCCCAATTTGATGGGGTGCAGGGGATTATTCCCTGCCGCCAGCCGGACAGGCAGCC